>JAGREB010000007.1 GCA_020446775.1 Paracoccaceae bacterium | reverse complement strand
AGGCCGTTGCGGTCGAGCGTCGCGCCGATTTGCACGCCATCGGTGAACGCGATCGCGGCCGGGCCGTCCCACGGCTCCATGAGGGCGGCGAAGTACTCGTAGAAGTCGCGGCGCTTCTCGTCCATCAGCGGGTTCAATGCCCACGCTTCCGGAATCAGAAGCATCATGGCATGAGCCAGCGAATAGCCGCCCATGACCAAGAGTTCGAGCGCGTTATCGAAGCTCGCGGTGTCGGATTGGCCTTCGGCGATCAACGGCCACAGCTTGCCGAGGTCGTCGCCGAGAATTTTCGATTTCATCGAATGGCGGCGCGCCGTCATCCAGTTCAGATTGCCGCGCAGCGTGTTGATTTCGCCGTTGTGCGCGATCATGCGGTAGGGGTGCGCCAGCCGCCAGCTCGGGAACGTGTTGGTCGAAAAGCGCTGGTGAACCAGCGCCAGTGCCGTGACGACCCGCTCGTCGTTGAGGTCGTTGTAGTAGCTGCCGACCTGCTTGGCGAGCAGCATGCCTTTGTAGACGATGGTCCGCGAGGAGAACGATGGCGAATAAAACGCCTTGGTGTCATCGACCTGACGTGCGCGGTTGCCGTTGGCAATCTGCTTGCGGATCACATAAAGCTTGCGCTCAAACGCGTCCTGATCGGTCAGGTCCGGCGCCATGGCGACGAAAACTTGGCGGACCTTGGGTTCGCTCGCCTTGACGGTGACGCCTAATCCCTCGTCGTTGACCGGCACGTCGCGCCAGCCGAGCAGCGTTTGCCCTTCGGCGGCGACGAACTGTTCGACCAATTGTTCGCATGCGGCACGTTTGGCGTCGTCCTTGGGCAGGAAGAACATGCCGACGCCGTACTTGCCGGCGGCGGGGAGATCGAACCCAAGCGCCTTGGCTTCGGCGCGGAAAAATGCGTCCGGAATTTGGATCAGGATGCCCGAACCGTCCCCGGCCAATTCATCGGCCCCGACAGCGCCGCGATGCTCGAGATTTTCGAGAATCTGCAAACCCTGACGGACTAGGGTATGGCTCTGCCGGCCCTTGAAATTGACCACGAATCCGACTCCGCACGAATCGTGCTCGTGCGCCGGATCGTACAGCCCCTGTTTGCCAGGCGGCGCATATCCGTTCGTTTCGGGCGGCTTTTCGCCGTTATTGCTCCCGATTCCGTACAACCCAGTTCTCCGACAAAAACATTCCCACCGCCCTGGGCAAGCCCAGGGCGGCGCTTCGTTAAGTTTCCCTAGCCGATTCCCTATCGCCTGCTCAACACTTCAATTTCAGGCGCTCGGGCGGGGCTGGCGCGGCCAAGCCGCAGCACGGCGGAGCCCCGCTGTAATCGACATGCGCGCGAACGACAATATTTTTATGCGCTGCTATCGAATTTTGCGGATTCACCCGCGCCGAAGGGCAAATTTTCCTACTTCCACGCGCCGAACAAGTACCAGCCTTCGCCGTTGTAGCCGGTTTTGCCCGTGACGGGCTTGGCGTGCTCGTGATCGTGGCGGCTCAGTTTGGCAGTCCAGGGCGGATAGTGACCGGGCTCGATGTCCGGATTGACGCCGCCCTCGAAACATTTCTCGCGCGCGAACCCGGCGCGGACCAGTTCCGCCGGCATGTCCATTTCGTGCAGCTGCACCCAGAAGGGCTCGTTGTTGTACCAGGCATCCCAATTGCGCAGGAACCGGTCGTACACCGGTGTCTCCGCCGTGAAGTTGGGCTGCTCCAGATTGAGCGTCACGCCGCCCGGGTTCAGTGCCGCGAACATGCGCGCCATGATTTTGCGAAGTCCCGCGGTCGAGGTCTCGTGGAACACCATGGTCGACTGAATCCAGTCGAAGGTACCGAGGTTCGCGTCGAAGTCCTCGGCGTTTTGCTGAACGAATTTGACGTTGGTGAAGCCCATCGATTGGGCGCGGGCATATCCGTAGCGCAGCATCGGCGCGCCGGCGTCGAGCGCGACGACTTCGGCATCGGGGTAGGCCGCCGCCAACGGCAAAGTGTTATTGCCGTGCGCCGCGCCGATATCGAGAATCCGTTTGGGCCGAAAGTCCGGGAAGTGCCATTTCATCCACGCCGCAACGGCGCGCCCGCCAGAATCACCCTTGGCGCTAAACGATCCCATCGCCGTGACAAACGTGGCGATGTCGTAGGTCGCGGCCGCCGTCATATCGCCGGGCGTGATTTCGGCGTGATAGCCGCCGGGCTGAAGATGGTTGTCCGCCAGTTCGAGGTAACGCGGGATCGGCGTCGCCGGATCGAGCGACAAGCCTTCCTGGTTGCGGCCCAATTCCGCCGCGCGCGCCTTCAAGTCATCCATTTGCCCGATGGCGATATGGCGCGCGTTTTGCCGGTTCATTTCCTGCGTATTGCGACGCAGGCTGGCCCACGCTTGGTAGACCGGGTTGGGGGCGATCTTTTCGCGCACCGTTGCACCGGCGCGGACCTTGGGGTCGTTGAGGTCGGTGTCGGCCGGCGTCAGGCGGGGTTCGACATCGCGCTGGAAGGCCAGCTTCACGCCGGGACTCAGTTGCCGCGAAATGTAGGCATTCAGGGACGACAGCACATTGACGCGCGCGGCGTCGTCATGGGTCACCGTGGGCGACATGCCATGGCGATAGGCGCAGTGCACGGGCGGCGGCAGCGGAGCGGGCATGGCGGCAGTCTAGCCGGTTAGAATCGGAAACGGAACGTCGCCGCGACGGTGTGCCCGAGGTAATCGCCCGTGTATTCGGCGTCGTAATCGATCGAAAAGGCGGTGAAAATGTCGCGCAGTCCCAAGCTGACACCGACATCGAAGATATTCTTGTCCGGCGATGCGCCGAAGGTCGTGAAATCGACACCGCTCGAGACAAACCGCGCCGTGACCTTGGCCGGATCGGCCATCAGTTCGCGCGCATAGTCGCCGCGAAATTCCACTTCAAAGCCGTTATCCTGGAACAGGTTGAAGCGCCGCGTGGCGACGATGCCGATCCCGGCGCGTAAAGAGTCGAGATTGCGGGCGTCATAATCGAGATCGACACCGGCCCCGCCGCCCGATTCGGTATAGCCTTTTTCGTGGGTCTTCAGGTAGGCCGCGCGGGCGTATGGCGTCAGGCGGAAATTGGGCGACACTTGCATCGTCGTGCCGGTGTCGATCGAGCCGCCGAAGTGATACCCGGACCACTTGCCGTTCGGTATGCGTTGCACGTCGTCGACGACCACTTGCCGGCGGCTTAGATAGCTGTCGTAGCCGAACCCGGCGATGACTTGCGTATAGTTGCGGCCGTTCTTGTGGCGGCCGTAAAAATCCGCCTGAGTCGTCGTGATACGCAAAGGCCGGTCGCGGCCGCTCGCTTCATCGGGCAGCGACCACACGCGCGTCAGGCTGCCGCCCAGCTTGAGGTTGTCGGTGGTCTGGTAATCCGCGCCGGTCGCGATGCCCGCGGCGTACATTGAAAATCCGTCGTGATCGGGCGTGCTGTCGCGTTTGCCGTATGCGCCGAGTTGCTGAACCCAGAAGCTCGAATATTCGGAGCCGCGGTTCGGACCAATGGTGCGCACGATACCGTCGAGGCGGCGGCGAATAACGCCGTGGGCCATGTTCTGGGTATTAAGCGCGGCGACGCGCGAGGCATCGCCTGAATCGGGCGCAAGTTGCAGCATCGCGTCTTCGAATTCTTCGCGCGTGCTTTTGGCGGCGATCGCCGCAAAAAGGTCGGCGTCACCGGCGAGGGCATCAAGGGAGTTTTCGTAGACCGTACCGAGATTCGCACCCAACCCCAGTTCTGCCGCGGTCTTACGGTCGATATCGACCAAAACGGCATTGGGGTTATCGGGCGCGGCGCGGAATTTGAGATCGTAGATGTACGATTGCGTCGATGCCGTAATGGCTTCGATCGGTACGCCCATCACGAGATTGTTGGAACTGATCAGAGTTAATGTCGTGTCCTCGCGCACCACGCCGGCCAGCCGTGCGCTGATTTGCACGGTCGGATCGATCACCAACGAATCTGTCGCGTTGAACAACGGGCCCACGTTGGCCGTCCCGTCGATCGCGAAATCGAGCGTCGAATTTCCGGTCACAATCGCCCGCGTGGCGCTGAGAACTTTGGCCCGGGGGACGTTGACGGTGGAGTCGGTGATGGCAAGCGCCAACGTGCCGGCGCCCCGGCCGATGCCGCCGCTGAGGGTAACCGCGTTGCGCACCGTGACGTCGTGGTTGCCGGCTCCCATGTCCAGGTTGCCGGTGACAACCGCGTTGTCGAGAATCACGCTGTTGTTGCCGCCGCCGAAGTCGATGTTGCCGACGATCGAGCCGCCATTGGACGCAAACAGATCGTTGCCCGACCCAAGCCGCACCGCGCCTGAGATGCGGCCGCTGTTGTAGAACGTGATCTGCTGGGTCGATTTGCTCAAATCGACCGCCGTCGCGGTGCCGGTCGACGTTGGGCGGATCAAGGCGTCGAAATTGCCGGTGTTCGTGAACGAGCTGATCGTGCCCGAATTATCGACGAGGCCGTAAGCGCTGAAGGTCCGCCCGCGGGCGTCGACCTGGAAGTTCCCGGAATTGACGACGCTGTTCATCGACGCGCCCGACGACAGGATCAGGCCGTAGGCGTCGCCGCCGCCGATCCCGGGCTCGCCGGTTTGGCCGTCCTCGTTATCGTCCTGCGCGCGCACCAGCACGTCGCCGGCGTTGATGAATTCGGTGGCAATGACGCGGTCGCCGATGTCTATGCCGCGCGCGGTCGCGTTGACCGCCGCCGACTGGATGTCGCCTTTTTCGATGCGGATCGCGCCTGCGAACCGGACCGTCCCGAGTGGTTGGCCGGAATCGCTTCCTTTGATCACAACGGCGCTGGTCGCGCGACCGGGTTCGGAGGTGGTCGATTGAATCTGCCCGCGCATCAAAAGCGCGCTTTGATTGGGGTCCACCGCCGCGCCGATCTGGCCGATCAGCGATTCGCCGCCGCCGAGGGGCGCGCCGATCGCCAGCGTCGCGTTGTTTCCCGCTTCCGTATAAAGCAGCGTATCGGCCGGAGCGCCGTCGGCCGGCAAAGTTGTCAGCTCTTCGCTTTCGGTGAGTCCGTTCCCCTCAAGCAATATCCCGGCCCCGACGCCGCCATTGAATCGAAGCGCAGTGCCGCCTTGCAAGGGGTCGACAATGCGCCCGTTGTTATCGAAGGTCGCCCGCGATCCGGTTGCGATCGAACCTGTCAGTGTAAAGCTGCCGCCAATCGGTCCGAATACGGCGCCTTGGGAATCAAGACCGGCAGCGCTGACGTTACCGGCAAAGCCGACATTGCCGCTGATCGGGCCCAAGAAAAACGCCCCGGGGGACGCTGCGCCGTTTGTGGCGATACCGCCGCCGAGGAAAACATCGCCGTTGATGGCGCTTTCCGCCAGCACGCCATAGGAATTGTTTCCGCCGACGGCGATGCTGCTGCCCGAGGCAAGCGAAAAGGACCCGGCGAACGTTCCCGCACCGGAAAAATAGATGCCTTTGTTGTTGCCTGGCGCCGTGTCGAGGTTGCTGTCGCTCGGGCCGGTAACGGACACCACGCCGCCCAACGTAAATCCGCTGGTCAGCGTGCGCGGGTTGCCCGACGCATCGTTGGTCAAAATCTGGATCGCAGTCGCGTTGTCGGTGGCGTCGTGAGTGATCGTGCCGTTGACCGTGACGTCGTTGTCGCTATCGATGGTCAGTGGAACGCCGGTCGACAGGGTGATGCTTCCGGCCGCGTCGACCGTGATCGATCCCGGGCCGCTACCGTCGCCCTGGCTGGTCGACACGGCCGTGGACGTATCGCCGGTGATGCTGAGCGGGCCGGCCTGCGCGTCGCGGTGAACCGCGGTGCCCGCGACCGTAAATATAAGTCCCAATCCCGCCGCGCCGCACAGCCCAGCGCCGGAGCGCGGCGCAATGCCGGCCACGCCGAAACACAATCGTTGCCGCAAATTCCGCAAATTCAATGTCACTACCCGATCGCCGGTTTGAACACGCAAAAAAACCTCCTGACCGTCATTGCTGACTGTCGTTTACCGGCAGACATCTAAAGACGGCCGTTCCCACGCCGGGACTGCCTTGAAGTGCCGGGGCTTTTTGGCTGACGCGGCCTTTCAGGACAAGCCTCAATCTTGTCCGAACCGGCGATACACGGACCCGTCGGCACGGCCCGTTCTTGGGGCCGACTGTGGCGGCTTTGAGGCGGTGCGGCGCCGTATACCGTGAACCATAATTTACTTATATATTTCAATTGCTTAAAGAAATTGCCGTGCACGCCGATCATGCCGGTTCGCGAACAGGGAGCGGTAGGGGGATCGCAAATCGGCACATTCACCACCGCCGATACGGGATCGCCATAATGTTTTCGTACCTGATTCGAATGGGCCGCTACCGCTCATTCGGTTGCAAAAAGGCAGCAATGCTTATCAGGATGCTGCGCGCTGTCATGTTTCGGGTGTCTGAAGGTGGACGGGGTCAATTGAAGTTATTTTCCGGCTGGTTGCTCGCGACGTTGATCTTGGCCGGTCCCGCTGCGGCCGCGGATGGCGACACTTTGCGCATCGCCGTCAGCGCCTTGCCGACACAGCGCGCGCATCCCTTTCAAAGCGCGTTGTCACCGACCATCACGACCAATGGCGCGATGTACGACGGCCTGACGCGCTACAGCCGCGACGGCACCATCGAACCGTGGCTAGCGGTGGCGTGGGACCACACCGATGATCTGACCTGGCGGTTTACGCTTCGCGATAACGTTACTTTTTCGAATGGTGTACCGCTGACGGCCGAATCCGTGGTGGCGGTGGTCGAACACCTCAACACTGCGGCGCGGCCGTTCGACAATATCGTGCGCGATCTGCCCAAGCTGACCTCGGCCCGCGCGCTCGACGCGCGTACCGTCGAGATCGTCACCGCCGAGCCGATGCCGCTGTTCCCGCGCTATGCGATGTTGTTGTTGGTTCCCGAAATGGGGGCTTTCGCCGCGCTCGGTCAGGACGGCTTCACCAATGCGCCGGTCGGCACCGGCCCCTACAAAGCGACCGATTGGGGCGCCGCGCGCGTCAAATTCGAAGCGTTCGAGCAATCCTGGCGCAAACCCAAGATCCCGAACCTTGAAATCATCGCGGTGCAAGACCCTGCCAACCGTGTCCACGCGGTGATTGCCGGTCAGGCCGATATCGCCATTGGCCTCGGACTTGAACAGGCCGGTGACATGAAGGCGGCCGGTGGCGTTGTCCAATCCTGGGCAAACGATACGGTCGGCGCGATTGCTTTGGTGACGACGCGGCCGACCCCGTTTACCGATATCCGCGTTCGCCGCGCGCTTAATCTCGCTATCGACCGTGCAACCATCGCGGCAACTCTGTTCGACGGCACGGTGACGCCGGCGACGCAGCCTGCGGCGCGCGGTATGTTCGGGTTTAATCCGGATCTGCCGTCGATCCCCTACGACCCCGCGCGCGCCAAGGCGCTGTTGGCCGAAGCCGGCTATTCGGATGGGTTCTCGTTCGTCATGGATATGACGACGGTGATCGGTACCGACGCGACGCTCTACCAGCAAATCGCCGCCGATTTCGCAAAGCTCGGCGTGCACATGGAATTGCGCATGTTGCCGCCGGCGCAATACCTGCGCAATGCGTTCGGCACCGGGGAATACGACGACGCCTTGACGGTGCCGTGGGCGGGGGTTCCAGTCGGCGACGTCATGCGCGCGGTCAAGATGCATTCATGCGCGCACAATGTGCCGTGGACCTGTGACTCCTCGATCATGCCGCTGATCGAAGCCATCAATCGTGAATGGGACGAGGCGAAGGCGCTTGAGATGCGCCGCCAGTTGATGCGCTATTACCGCGAAGAAATGCCGGCCATTTTCCTGTTCGAATCGGTGCTCTACACCGGAACGACCAAGCGCGTGCGCGGCTTTCAGGATTATTTCGGCTTCGTTCCTTACGAACGGATTTCTTTTTCCGGCGATTAGAATCTGCCGACGAATCGAAACTCGTTGCGCCTATTTCGCTTTGTCGGGCGCTGTGTTGGGCGTGGTGCCGACGACACCACCCATGAACTCGGCCTTGCCGCCGGGCCCCATGTGGTCGGACAGGGATTGATAAAGTCGGCGCGACAGCGTGCGCCGTTCCTCGGCCAGCTTTTGCGCCAAGTCCTGCGGCGGACGGAAACGTTCGATCATTTCCGGCGTGACTTTGCCTTCCGTCGCCAGCAGGTGTTCGACGATCATCTGCCGATCCTTAACAATCCAAAGTTCCGCGCCCAGTTGCAGCACGATCTCAAGCAGATGATCGATCATCGGGTCCTTGAAGTAGTGCGGGTGGCCGCGCTCGAACCCCGGCAAGTCCTTGACGTAGTCGAGGCCCTCGGACAATTGCGCGGCGCGTTCCGCCGGCGTCGGTTTGCTCATTGTCATTCTCCCGCATCGCCATCACCGCGTAATGCGATGATCGCCAATTCTATGATACACAGCGGTTCGGGCCACCCGGCCCGCGCGCGCCGTTCGAAGCGCGGAATGTATCGGCGAGGCCCCGGTGGCAAAACTTCCCCGCGTCAGATTGCAGAAAGGCGCTCATAGGCGCCTGATGGGCGGTTATCCGTGGGTGTATTCCAACGAAATCGCCATGGACCTTGCCTCCAAGGCGCTCAACCCGGGCGTGGTTGTCACGCTCGATACGGCCGGCGGCGAAGGCCAAGCCACAGCGCACTTCAATCCTCATACGTTGATCGCCGCGCGTGTCCTTGAATTCGCGCCCGACCGGACCATCGACCGCGAATGGTTTAAATCCAAGCTCGAACGGGCGCTGGCGCTGCGCACGCGGCTATTCGATGCGCCTTATTACAGGCTGGTTCACGCCGAGGGCGACGGCTTGCCGGGATTGGTGATCGACCGTTTCGGCGATGTCGCGGTCGTTCAACCCAATACCGCCGGGATGGCGGCGGCCTGTGCCGATATCGTCGCCGCGCTCGCCGAATTGATTGCGCCGCGTGCGGTGGTGGTGCGCGGCGATAGCGCGGCGCGCGCCCTTGAAGGGCTCGACGACCAGATCAGCATGGCGCACGGAACGCTTGACGGTCCGGTCGAGGTGAAGGAGGGCGGCTGCACGTTCTTCGCCGATCTGACCCAGGGTCAGAAGACCGGCTGGTTTTTCGATCAGCGCGACAACCGTGCTTTCATTGCAGGTTTGGCGCGCGGCGGGTCATCGCTGCTCGATCTCTACACACACACCGGTGGATTCGCGGTCGCGGCGGCAAAAGCCGGCGCCGTGAATGTCACGGCGGTCGATGGCTCGGCGCTGGCGTTGGAGCTTGCGCAAAAAGCGGCACAGGCGAGCGGCGTCGCCGACCGCTGCGCCTTCACCAAGAGCGATGTGTTCGATTATCTGACCCACGCGGCCGGAACAGGCGCTAAGTACGATATCGTCGTTGCCGATCCGCCGGCCTTTGTGAAATCGCGCAAGGATTTGAAACCGGGCCTTCAGGGTTACCGCAAACTCGCGCGGTTGTGCGCGCCGCTGGTGGCGCCGGGAGGATTTTTGCTGATGGCGTCGTGCAGCCACAACGCCGGTCTTGCCGATTTCAATTCATCGGTCGTGCGCGGCCTTGACGACACGCATCGCACCGGCCGGCTGATTCGCACCAGCGGTGCGGGCGCGGACCATCCCGTCCATGCGCACCTGCCTGAAACCGCCTATCTGAAAGCTGTGACCTACCAACTCGACTAGAAAATGGGGTGCGGCCCTATTTTTGAAGTAAAATCAACAAACCAGGCACATCCATACCCTTGTCTTTGCGACTCGCGGCATCGCCCACGTACAGCGGGGTCCAGCCGGTCTCAGTGGCGATGCGCAGGACGTAGCCACGGCCATGCCAATAGCGTTGATCGAGGCCCAGCGCGATATCGGCGTCCTCGCAGCGCTGGAGCGTGAAAGCGAGCACACCGCCTGGCCGCGCGACATTGGTGGCAGCCGCCAAGACCGGCCCTAGGTCGCGTTTGTAGATCAGGACGTCCGCCGCCAGGATGAGGTCACATAACTCGCCTGGATTGCCGGCAAGCCTGACCAATGCCGCGGTCAGGTCGGCGACCCATAGCCGGTCGTAAATGCCCTTGCGCATGGCCGCCGCCACCATCTTGGGCGAAAGGTCGCAACCCTCAAGAAGGTCTACGTCGGTGCGGATGGCCTGGCCCATCAGACCGGTGCCGCAGCCCAAATCGAGGGCGTAGGCGAAGCGGCGTCCGGGCTGTGCCGTACGTAACGCCGCGCAGATTTGCGACGGCGCCGAATAGCCCAGACCTTCAAGCAGCGATTTTTCAAAGGTCGGCGCATATTGGTCGAACAACCGCTGGACATAGGCCGGCGATAAATCGGGCGGCGGACCGCCGCCGCGCAGCTGAAAAAGATGCGCCGCCGCACCCATGGAATCGCTGGGGTCGATGGCTAGGTAATGTTCGAACGCGGCGCGCGCGGCATCGGCGCGGCCGAGCTGCGTCAACGTTTCGGCCAGCGCGAACCGGGCCTCGGCCCAACCGGGCGCAACTTCCAAGGCTTGCGAAATCAAATCGGCGGCGGCGTCCAGATCGCCGCGGGCGCGCAACTGCAAGGCCATGACCATGCGGTTGTCCGCGGTCAGATGGCCGGAGCCGTTGCCGATCGGCAGTTGGAGTTCCATGGGAGGACACCGGGGTAAACCCGCCGCCAAAAATCCCGGCGGCGCGCGGCGCGGCTTCTACACCGGCCCCAACGTCCCGTCTAGATGGCGGGTCGTCATGGCTGCGTGATTGCAAACCCTGGGGTTTGGCGATAGGGAACCGCACTAATGGAGCAGAAATGACCGCAACCGACACCCCTGCCGTTCGCCAGCCCGCCGAGTGGGACCGCCATGACTGCGTCTGGTCGGCGTGGCCGAGCCATGCCGACCTGTGGGTCGAAGACCTCGAACCCGCGCGTGCCGAGGTAGCAGCGTTGTTCACGGCCATTGCCGACGTCGACGCGTCGGGCACGCCGCGCGGTGAGGCCTTGAAGATTTTGGCCTGCGACGACGAGGCCGTGTCATCGGCGCGCCTAGCCTTGACCAAGACCGGCGCAGAAATCGTCCCGGCGACATTTGGCGATATCTGGCTGCGCGATACCGCGCCGATTTTCGTGCGCGGTGAAAAGGGTCTGCGCGGGGCGTGTTTCACGTTCAATGGCTGGGGCGGCAAGTACGTGCTCGAAGGCGATGACGGCGTTGCCGCATTCGTCGCCAAACAGGCCGAGGTTCCGGCCGTCATCAACGACTGGGTGCTCGAAGGCGGTTCGGTCGACGTCGACGGCCTCGGCACCGCTTTGACCACGCGCCAATGCCTGCTCAACGAAAACCGCAATCCCAATCTGTCGCAGGCCGACATCGAACAGCGCCTACGTGACGGCCTCGGTATCGAAAAGCTGGTTTGGCTCGGCGACGGATTGGCCAACGATCACACCGACGGGCACATCCACAACGTCGCGCGGTTCATCGCGCCGGGCGTGGTGGCGTGCATGGAACCGTCGGGCAGCGACGATCCCAATACCGACGCACTCAAAGCCATCATCGCCGACCTTAAATCGGCGACCGACGTGAACGGCCGCAAGCTCGAAGTCATGACCGTGCCGTCGCCTGGTCGCGTGACAGATGAGGACGGCGAAGTGATCCCCGTCAGCCATATGAACTTCTATATCGGCAATACGACGGTGGTGGTTCCGGTCTACGGCACGCGCTTCGACGACGCGGCTGTGGCGGCGATTGGCAAACTATTCCCCGGACGCCGCACCGTTGGCCTTTCGGCGAAACACGTCATTACCGGCGGCGGGTCGTTTCACTGCATCACCCAGCAGCAGCCGGCTGTGCTATGATCGCGTCCGGAGTGTCACGATGAGCAAAATCACCGTTGCCGCGCTGCAATGTGCCTACGCGACCGACATGACGGCGAATCTCGAAATGATTTCGGGGATGATCGCCGACGCGGCCCAACGCGGCGCACAGATCGTGTTGCCGTCGGAGTTGTTGCAGGGGCACTACTTTTGCACCGAGGAACACGAGCGGCATTTTTCGGAGGCCTATCCGGCCGCTGATCACCCAGTCGTGAAAAAACTCGCGCCGCTCGCCAAGCAACTCAACGTCGCCATTCCCGCCTCGATTTTCGAGCGCGACGGCCAGCACTTTTACAACAGCCTGGCGATGATCGATGCCGGCGGCGAAGTGATGGGCGTCTATCGCAAGAGCCACATTCCCGATGGGCCCGGTTACGAGGAAAAGTTTTATTTCCGGCCCGGCAATACCGGCTTCAAGACCTGGGCAACCAAGTTCGGCACCATTGGCGTGGGCATCTGCTGGGACCAATGGTTCCCCGAATGCGCGCGCGCCATGATGCTGATGGGCGCGGATATCCTATTTTATCCGACCGCGATTGGGTCCGAACCCGACAACCCTGGGCTCGATACTAAAGACCTGTGGCAGCGGGCGATGATCGGCCATGCGGTGTCCAATGTGGTGCCGGTGGTGGCCGCCAACCGTATCGGTAACGAGAACGACCAAATTTTTTACGGCTCGTCGTTCATTGCGACGCATCGCGGCGAAAAGGCCGCCGAACTGGACCGCACTGAAACCGGCATCATCACCGCCGCGATCGATATCGAGGAAGTGCGGCTCGCCCGCGCGGCCTTCGGGTTCTTCCGCGACCGCAGGCCCGACCTGTACGGCGTCCTCACATCGCGCTAAAATAGGGCCGTACCCCAATTTAGGAGTGGGCGATGGCGCGGCCGTTGCGGGCGCTGGTTCCCGGTGTTCCGGTCCACATCATTCAGCGCGGGCACAACCGCAGCCAAGTGTTCTTCGGCGCCGAGGATGCGCAGCGCTATCTCGGCTGGCTCAAGGAAATGGCGGCACTGCACGGCGTTGCCGTCCACGCCTACGTGCTGATGACCAATCATTTGCATCTGTTGGCGACACCAAAAGCTGCCGACAGTCTGCCCAAGGCCATGCAACGCGTCGGTACGCGCTACGCGATGTATTTGAACGACACGCGCGACCGCACGGGAAGCTTATGGGAAGGCCGCTACCGCGCCTGCCCGGTGGAGAGCGAGCGTTACCTGCTGGCCTGCAGCCGTTACATCGAACTCAATCCGGTGCGCGCCAAGATTGCGCGCGACCCGCGCGAATTCCGCTGGTCGAGTTACCGTCACAATATCGGTGAAAGATCGGACGCGCTCATCACCGCGCACGCAACCTATCGTGCGTTGGGTTTCGATGCGACGTCGCGTGCGCATGCATATCACGCGCTGTTCGAAACCGCGCTGCCCGACGCGACCATCGAAGCCATCCGCGCCGCGACCAATGCCGGCCGTCCCTTGGGCGACGACAAGTTCGTCGCCGCCATGGGCCGCGCCCTCGACCGGTCGTTCGTGGTGCGTAAACGCGGCCGTCCGCCCAAGACGAAGCTGGTTCCGGGCAAACTCCAGAAAGCGAACAAGAGCTAGGGTACGTTCCGGAAAAGTGTGGGCGGTTTTCCGATAAGAACGCGCCTAAACAAATGAACTAGCGCTTCTTTTTCTTCTTTGCCTTCGCCGCGTAATCCTCGACGTCTTGAAGCACGCGCAGCAGATTGCCGCCCCAGATTTTCGCGATGTCTTCTTCGCTGTACCCGCGCTTCACGAGTTCAAGGGTGACATTGAAGGTCTCGGCGGCGCTGTTCCAGCCGGTGATCCCGCCGCCGCCGTTGAAATCGGACGCGATGCCGACGTGGTCGATGCCGATCAAATTGACCGTGTAGTCGACGTGATCGATGAGGTCCTTCACGCCGGCCTTGGGATATTTAAGTTCGATCGCGTCCGACTTGGCGCGGTAGGTGGCCAATTGCTCCGGCGTCAGCTTGCCGAAATCGGCAAAATCCGTGACGCCGAGTTCGGCCCACAGGGCGTCGATGGCATCCTGCTTGGGCTTGGGCACTGCGCGCAGGTAGGTGTCGAACGCGACCATTTGCGCCACGCCGTTCTTGGCCTTGAGCGCCAGCAATTCATCGTCGCTCAGGTTGCGCGGATGGTCGAACACGCCCTTGGCGCCCGAGTGCGAGGCAATGACCGGCGCTTTCGACGCGGCAATGATTTCGAGCGCGGTCTGTTTCCCGGCGTGAGAGATATCGTTCATGATGCCGAGTTCGTTGCAGCGCGCGACCGCCAGCTTGCCGAGGTCCGACAAACCGCCGTGTAGTGCCGGCGGGTCGTTGAGGCGGCGATCCGCAATGGATGAATCGCCCAGCTGGTTATGGCCGATGTGGGTATGGCCGAAATACCGTGCGCCGTAATCGTAGAACACGTCGAGCAGCCCCAACTCCTCGCCCATCGAGTAACCGTTTTCCATGCCGATCAGGACAACCTTCTTGCCCTCGGCGGAGATGCGCCGCACGTCGGAGGCGGAGTAAGCGAGCCCGAGTTTGTCGGGGTACATCTGCTCAACGACTTTGTGGATCGCCGAGAATTTGATCATCGCGTCCGACAGCGCCTTGGAATACCCGACCACGCCCAAGGGGCCTTGGCCGACGAATACGATCAGGAATGTGGCGTCGAGGCCGCCTTCGACTTGCGTCGGAATGTGGACCTGCTGGCCGCGCGGACCCGGTTTCATCGGGTCGTATTTTTCGCTGCCGTAGTTTGCGGGGATATCGACGTGGGTGTCGACGGTGATGACGCGGTCGTGGATGCCGCGTGCGCGCGCAATCAATTCGGCGTCGGTCTCCGCATTCGCGACACCGGCTGCAAGCAAACTCGAAGCCGCCAAGACTAGCGGCAAGGATCCAAAACGCATCGCGACCTCACTTGTCGGAGTAGAACCGGGCAAATCCTATTTTTCGCCGCGCGCAGACGCAAGCAGGCGTTCGGCGGCCAGCGCGGGCGTCATCGTTCCTTGCGCGATGGCGCGCTCAAGCTCCGGCACCAGCTTCTTCACCGTGGCGTCGGCCCTGAACTGAGACAGTAATCGATCCTCGACCATCGCCCACATCCAGCGGATTTGCTGGCCGGTGCGGCGCGCGTTCCACTCGCCCGAGGCTTTGGTCAACTTGGCGAAGTCGCCGACCTTGGCCCACAGTGCATCGAGGCCTTTGTTTTCGAGCGCGCTGATGCTGACCACCGGCGGCTGCCACACCGGACTCGACGGCGTCAGGATGCGCAGCGCGTGTTGGTAATCGGCGGCGGTCGATTGCGCACGCTTGACGTTGTCGCCGTCGGCTTTGGTGATGGCGATCATGTCGGCGAGTTCCAGCACGCCCTTTTTGATGCCCTGCAATTCGTCGCCGCCACCCGCCAGCATCAAGACGAGAAAAAAATCGACCATCTCGGACACGGCGGTCTCGCTTTGTCCGACGCCCACAGTTTCCACCAGGATCACGTCGAAGCCCGCCGCCTCGCACACTAAAATCGCTTCGCGTGTTGCACGCGCGACGCCGCCTAAGTTGCCGCCGGTGGGCGAGGGGCGGATGTAGGCATTTGCATCGACCGCCAGTTTCGCCATGCGCGTTTTGTCGCCCAAAATAGACCCGCCGGTGCGCGACGAGGTGGGGTCGACGGCCAACACCGCAACCTTGCGGCCGTGCGCCGTCAGCATGGTGCCGAACGCGTCGATGAAGGTGCTTTTGCCGGCGCCGGGCAAACCGCTGATGCCGATGCGGATGGAGTTGCCGGTTTTCGGCAGCAGCTTGACCAGCATCGCTTGTGCCTCGGCCTGGTGTTCGGCCTTGCGCGATTCGATCAGGGTGATGGCCCGGGCGAGAACCGTGCGGTCGCCGGCCAGGACGCCGTCGGCGTACTTAACGGCGTCCATGCTGGTCGGCTCCGTTTGTCATCAATGCTTCAGGGCTTTGCTCAATTTCGCCAGCAGATCTTCGGCCGCCTCGCTGATGACGGTGCCCGGTGGGAAAATCGCCGCCGCACCGGCCTTCTTCAGCGCATCGAAGTCCTGCGGCGGAATCACACCGCCAACCACGATCATGATGTCCTCGCGGCCGAGCTTCTTGAGTTCGTCTTTCAGCGCCGGGACCAAGGTCAGGTGCCCTGCCGCCAGCGACGAGGCGCCGATGACGTGCACGTCGTTCTCGACGGCTTGTTTGGCGGCTTCGCCCGGGGTTTGGAACAGCGGGCCGATATCGACGTCGAAGCCGAGGTCGGCGAAAGCAGTGGCAATAACCTTCTGGCCACGGTCGTGGCCGTCCTGGCCCATCTT
>JAGREB010000083.1 GCA_020446775.1 Paracoccaceae bacterium | reverse complement strand
ATGCCGTAGCGCGCCTTGTTGAGGCAGCCGAACGGACCTTTCAATCCCGACACGCCCGGCAGCAACGCGCTTTCCGGCACGGCGACATTGTCCATGACAATCTCGCCGGTGATCGAGGCGCGTAGGCTAAACTTGCCGCCGATGACGGGCGTAGTCAGGCCCTTCATGCCGCGTTCGAGCACGAATCCGCGGATGACACTGTCCTCGGTTTTGGCCCAGACCACGAACACGTCGGCCACCGGCGCGTTGGAGATCCACATCTTGCTGCCGTTGAGCACATAGCCGTCGGCGGTTTTCTTGGCCCGCGTCGCCATGCTGCCGGGATCGGAGCCCGAGTTTGGCTCGGTCAGGCCAAAGGCGCCGATGAATTCGCCGGTAAGAAGCTTGGGCAGATATTTCCCGTGCTGTTCTTTGGTTCCATAGGCATGGATCGGATGGATCACCAAGGACGACTGCACGCTGACGCACGACCGGAAACCTGAATCGACCCGCTCGATCTCGCGCCCGATCAAACCATAAGCGACGTGACCGGCGCCGGGCCCGCCGGCGCTGGCGGGCAGCGTCGCGCCCAGCAGACCGAGCGCGCCGAGTTCGCGGAAAATTGCCGGGTCGAAGGTTTCATCGCGGAACGCCTTCAAAACGCGCGGCATCAGTTTGTCTTGCGCGTAGTTGCGCGCGGTATCGCGGATCAACCGCTCGTCCTCGGTCAATTGAGACTCGAGGCCGAACGGATCTTGCCAATCGAATTGGGCCGTTTGCGCTTTGGATGCCTTTGCAGACGTGTTGACTGCCGTATTCGGCATGCGTACTCCCCACCGATCGAACCTAGGACTTGTGCAAGCCGGTGTCTTAGCATGCGGCCTGCCGGGAGTCCCGGTCCCGTTGAGCGGGCGGCGCGCAGGGATTAGGATTCACGCGTAACTCGGATTCCCGGAAACCGCACCGGCGCATCCGCGCCGCATATCGTCATTGAAGGCAAGATCATGTCGAGGACCGCTTTGGGACGTACATTGGTTGAAAAGATCATCGCGCGCGCGTCAGGCAAGGACAGCGTGCGTCCGGGCGAAATCGTTACCTGCCAAGTCGACCTTGCCATGATCCTCGACTCCGGCGGCCCGCGCAAAGTGTGGCCGCGCATGAAGGAATTGGGCGTCGGTGTTTGGGACCGCGACAAGATCATCGTCTGTTCGGACCACTTCGTCCCTGCGGTCGACACCGAAACCGCGAATATCTTGAAAATCGCCCGCGACTTCGTGAAAGAATTCAACATCACCCATTTCTACGACATGGTCGGCATCGGTCACATCGTCCTGGCCGAGCATGGGCACCTGGCACCGGGCATGTTCGCCTGTGGCGGTGACTCGCACTCGCCCATGGGTGGCGCCTACGGCTGCTACATGGCGGGCTTCGGCGGCATTGAAATGACCGGTGTCGTGATCACCGGCGAAATCTGGACCCGTGTGCCGGAAACCATCCGTGTCGATTGGAGCGGTAAGTTCGCCCAAGGGGTCGTCGCCAAGGACATCAGCCTGACCTTGTGCCGCGAGCTTGGCATGGACAACGCCTTCAAGGCTGTCGAGTTCGGCGGCGAGACCGTGCGCGCCATGTCGATGGGCGAGCGCGGCGTGTTGTGCAACATGGCCGCTGAGCTGGGCGCCGAGACCGGCATGATCGAACCGGACGAGACCACCCTCGCCGCCATGCGCAAAGCCGGCCGCGAACCTGACGCCGATGCGCTGACATGGCGCAGCGACGACAACGCCGCATACGCGGCGAAGCACACGTTCGACGCCAACACCTTGAGCCCGCAAGTGGCCGCGCCGCACAAGCCGTCCAACAGCGGTCCGGCCGGCGATTATAAGAACGTAAAAGTCGATCAGGCCTACATCGGCGCTTGCGTCGGCGCGAAGCTCGAGGATTTGCACATGGTCGCGGCCGTGCTGAAAGGCCGCAAGGTCGCGCCGACCACGCGTCTTCTGGTCGCGCCCGCCACCAAGAAGATTTACGCGGCGGCGGCCGCAGATGGAACACTCTCCACCATTGTCGACGCCGGCGCGATCATGTTGGCATCGGGCTGCGGCGCATGCGCGGCGATGGGCGCGGGCATCTTGAGCGACGGTGAAGTGTGCATCGCCTCGACAAACCGCAACTTCAAAGGCCGCATGGGGTCGAGCACGGCGGAAGTTTATCTCGGCTCGCCTTATACGGTTGCCGCCGCCGCGGTGGCCGGGCACATCGCCGACCCGCGGGAGTTCCTGAATTGAGTGTAAAGCATTTCAGACTTTCGCAAGATGTCACCCCCCGATTCATTCGGGGGGTCCATCCATCAATGGACACCCGTGATTGCGGAACGACGGATCGCCCGGATGAACCGGGCGATGTCGTCTTTGTATTTGAAAGGTTTTCGCGATGACAACCGTGACAGGCAAAGCCTGGGTGTTCGGCGACGAGGTCAATACCGACCTGATGGCGCCGGGGATTTATATGAAAGCGCCGAACGAAGAAATGATGAAGCACTGCCTTGAGTCGGTCGATCCCACGTTTGCGAAAGAGGTCAAGGCGGGGGACATCGTTGTCGCCGGGCACAATTGGGGTGTCGGCTCGGCGCGCGAGCAGGCGGCCCTCAACTTCGCCATGCACAAAGTCGGCGCGATCCTGGCCGACAGCTTTGCGCGTATTTTTTACCGCAATGCGTTGAACTTTGGTGTGCCGTGCCTGTTCTTCCCGCACTACAAAGAGATCAAGGCCGGAGATCAGATCCGGGTCGATGCCGTCGGCGGAACGGTCGAGAACCTGACATCGGGCAAAGCGTATAAAGTCGAGCCGATCCCGGCCCACTTGATGGAAATGATCACCGACGGCGGCTTGATGCCGCACCTCAAGAAAAAGTTGGGTAAGTCCGCCGCTTAACGGCTGCCTGCGAATACTGCGGCGATCTCGGCGTCGGACAGCGCGCGCCCATACATCAACGCAAAGAGTTGCGCACTATCGCTTTTTGCCGCCTGCCAGTCCGGCGCGTCCGAGAGCACCTGGGAAAGCCAGATGAGTCCCAGCAATCGATTGACCGAGGGCGGCCCACCCAGCCAACTCCATGGACCGGCAGGGGCCACGAAAATGCGGCTTAGCTTTGACGCGGCGATATTTCGGAATGGATCGGTTGCACCGTCAGTTCGAAATGCGGGATCGAGCAAGATCACCGTTCGCGGATTCCATTGCGCGATCTCGGTCTCCGTGATGTTGTTTGCGTGCGTGGCTACGTTGCGCGCTCCGGCAAAGTGGTAGATTTCGCTATGCTGACTGCGCGCGCCGATTGCCGAATGCCAATCGTTCGATTGCGGCACAAGTACCGTGGGCGCGCCGGAAGGCCTGTTGCCGAGGATGAGGCTGTGTGCGCGGGCGTCGGCAAGAACTTTTTCGGCCGCGCGCGCCAGCTTTTCGGCACGGTCTCTACGATCGGTCAACTTTCCCAAGGCACGGAACGTCGCCGGAATCTCCTCAAGATCGCCGTCGAACACGGCGTAAGGAATGCCGGTGGCATGTTGCGTCGTGTCGGCTAGCGCTTCGAAGCGGCCGCCGACGCTGCCATAATCGACGAACAAATCGACGCCCGCATCGATCCACCGGCGATATGCGGGCTCCCCTTCCCATCCGGTGAGGTGTCCCAATACGGGGAGTTTGCGCGCGTCGTCCGTCAACCATCGCTGTGTGATCTCGGGTTGTTCGCGTGCCCATCCGGCAAGTAAGTCCGGAGCAATGGTATAAATCAGCACTTCTGCGGGCGGGCCTGCCGGTGCAATGCGGCGCGCAGGATTTGTGAGCACGATATCGCGGCCGAACGCGTCGCTGAGCGCGATTTCCGCCCATGTGCTCCGGGAACCGAGCGGCAGAATCAGACACGCGACGGCAAGAATCCAGATATTCACGGCGCACCCCGCACTTGCATCGATATATACGTATGAATATAACGCTGGCCTATCGATATATCCATTTGAATATAACGAGGTGGTTATGAAACAGTGTCATGTAAGCGCGCCGGTACAGATGTGTTGTCGAATCGCAAGCGCGCTGTTGCTTATTGTGCCGACAACGCGGACATATGCTCAGCAGGCCACATATACGTTTGGGTTGGGGCGGATCGAAGAAATCATCGTCCGCGCCGATCGGACAGAGCAAACCTTGCCGATCGCTCCAATGAGCGGGGCTCGACTCGGCGCGGACGCCATTGCACGCTTCAATGTACCGATTCTCGACTCGGCTCTTGATCTCATTCCCGGCGCTTCAGCATCCAATTCCGGCGGGTCGCGCAATGAACGTTTGTTTTTTGTCCGCGGGTTCGACCGATTTCAAGTTCCATTGTCGATCGACGGCGTGCGCGTCTATTTGCCCGCCGACAATCGGCTCGATGCCGGGTTCTTCCTGACGTCGGATCTAGCCGAAATCCAAGTGCAAAAGGGCTATGTTTCCGTCCTTGACGGACCCGGCGGTCTCGGCGGCGCGGTTAATTTAGTCACGCGCAAGCCGGAAACGCCACTTGAAGTTCATTTCCGCGCCGGTGCCGTGTTGGGCCGCGACGGGAGCGCCAACGGTAGCTCGGCGTATGGTTCCATCGGTTCGCTGCAAGACGGCTATTACGTTTATGCCAGCGGTGCACAGACCGACATATCGCGTTCGCAGTTACCTGGAGATTTCATTGCAACCGTGAATGAAGGCGGCGGCTTCCGCGACCATTCCAAGCGCAACAATTGGCGCGTCAACGTCAAAGCCGGACTGCTTCCGAACGAGACCGATGAATATACGCTGAGCTACACTAAACAGGGCGGGGAGAAAGAGGCGCCGCTGCACACCAGCGATCCGATTGCGTCACAGCGATTTTGGGCGTGGCCATATTGGGACATCGACAGCATCTATTTTCTTTCGACAACCGCGATCGACGATACGGCGCAAGTCGAGACAAAAGCGTACTACAACACATTCAAGAACGGCTTATTTGCCTACGATAACGCCACCTACACGACGCAAACGCTCGGTCGCGCATTTCGGAGCTATTACGACGACGAAGCCTACGGCGGCAGCGTTCAAGGCGAAATGCCGCTGGGCGAAGGCAATGCGTTGAAAGCCGCCGTGCACTTTCGGCGCGACGTGCACGTCGAGTATCAGACATCGTTTGCGCCGACGATGTTCACTGAACCGGAGCAGGAAAACCGGGAAGATACGTGGTCACTGGCCGTCGAAGACCGCTTTCGGTTGACCCCGCACCTCGAAGTCATCGCAGGCGCCAGCTACGATTGGCGCAATTTGCACGCGGCCGAGGATTATACGGGCGGGGCGTATATTTATTACCCTCTCGCCGACAGCCACGCGTGGAATGGCCAGGGCGCGCTGATCTATACGATTGACGCCGACACCATCATCTACGCCAATGTGTCGCATCGCACCCGGTTTCCGACAATTTTCGAGCGGTTCAGTACGCGGTTTGGCGGAGCGACATCAAACCCCAACCTGAAGCCCGAACGCGCGACGAATGCCGAATTCGGGGTGCGTGCTGCACTCAAAGACGATGCTCAAATCGATGCGGCTTTATTCCACAGCGACGTCAGCGACGTCATCGTCTCGGTTCCATTCGTTTTTCAAGGCACCAACATCACCCAAAGCCAAAATGTCGGCGACGGCGAGTATTTTGGTGTCGAGATTTCGGCCGACGCAGCGATAGCAAAGGATACAACGGCCGGACTGCGCTATACCTACACGCATCGCACGCTCGACAATCCCGCGAACGCCGCGTTCAAGTTGACCGGCTTGCCCGCGCATCAGGCGTTTGCATACATCACGTACTCGCTTTCGGATTCGCTGACGTTGTCGCCCAACATCCAAGCCGCAAGCAAACGATGGACGGTGACGACCAATGGCGCAGCGTATTACCGCACCGGTTCGTACACACTGCTTAACTTTTCAGCAGACTATAAGGTCACCGAAAACGTCTCGCTGTCGGCAGGTGTGAAAAACCTGTTCGACGCCAATTACGCGCTGACGGATGGGTTTCCCGAAGAAGGCCGCAATTTCTTCCTGAATGTTACGGCGAACTTCTAACCTGGGCCTGATGCGCCGAGCGGCACAACCGGTACGTCGATGTCGACGGCGCCGGCCCGTTCGAAGGTCAACGTCATGGGCACGGTGTCGCCTGCCGTCAATTTTTTGCCGACCTGCATGACCATGACATGGTAGCCACCCGGCGACAGCGACACCGAACCGCCCGCGGGAATTTCAAGCTTCGGCACCGCTTCCATTTTCATCATCCCGTTGTCCTCGACGGTTTGATGAACGTCGGCCATCCCCGCGACCGGCGTCGTAACACCGGTCAGCACGTCCGCCGCGGACCCCGCGTTTGCAATCGTCATGTAGGCGGCGGAATTGCCGCCGGCGCCGATGGTGGCGCGCATCCATGCTTGCGATACCGATATGTCGGCCGCGAACGCAGGGTTTGCGGCCAAGATAAGCACCAGCACCACGGCACACGCGGCTTTGATCTCACACCATTTGAACACGTTCATTTCTCCTCGAATGTACGAAACCGTACGCGCAATTTTTCGGCCAGCTCGCCGGGAGGGACATCCGGCACGTAAGGACGCGCCAATCTCCCATCCGGATCGACCAGATAAAGCGCCGTCGAATGGTCCATGTAGTAATCGCCGTCCGAATTGTCGATGGGTTGTTTGCGGTAGAAAACGCCGAACGCCTCGGCCGCTTCGGCAACTCTTTGTTCGTCGCCGCCCAGCCCGAGAATGCGCGAATCGAAATTGGCTAGGTAGTCTTTCAGGAGCGCCGGTGAGTCGCGTTCCGGATCGATCGTGATGAAGATGGGCTGCAATTTGACGGCCTCGTCGCCGAGATCGTTCAGCACCGAGGCAATCGTCAACATGGTTGTCGGGCAGATATCGGGGCAATGGGTGTATCCGAAAAACAGCAGCATCCATTTGCCGCGAAAGTGGGCGTTTGTGATCAGCTGATTGCCCGGCCCGATCAGGCTGAACGGCTTGATACGCCCGTCGACGACGGTCACCTGGAGCGCCGGGTTTTGTCCACGGTACAGCGTGATCGTCGACACCGCGGCGACCGCAAACGCGACCAGAGCCCAGAGAATCAGCCGAATGCGGGACATTTATAACGGTTCGAAAGATTACGGCACATCTACATTACGGCACATTTACACTGCGACCATCGCGGCAAGCCCACTGGAAATAGGACCCGCGCGGGTTTAATCAAATTTGCGGCGTTTCGTCCACGGTCGCCGGCCATTCACGCGTTTCGAAGGAGGCTTCCATGTTCCACACCAAAGCCCTGCGCCAATTGCTGGCCGCACCGGGGCCGATCGTGGCGCCCGGCATGTATGACGCCCTGACCGCGCGGCTGATCGAACAGCACGGCTTCAAATGCGCTTACCTCGGCGGCGCGAGCATCGCCTATACGCGCATCGCCGAGCCGGACATCGGGCTGACGTCGGTGTCGGAAGTCGCGCAAGTCGTGTCGCACATCCGCGAGCGCCTGACGATTCCCTTCATCGTCGATATCGACACCGGTTTCGGCAACGCACTCAATACCCAGCGGACCGTCAGGATGATGGAACGCGCCGGCGCGTCGGGCATGCAACTGGAAGACCAGACCTACCCGAAACGCTGCGGGCACTTGGCCGGGAAAACGCTCGTCCCGACAAGCGAGATGGTGGGCAAGATCAAAGCCGCGCTCGATGCGCGCAACGATCCCGATACCGTCATCGTCGCACGCACGGACGCCATCGCCGTCGAGGGCTTCGATGCGGCGCTGGCGCGCGCCCAGGCCTATGCCGCCGCGGGCGCGGACATGCTGTTTGTCGAAGCGCCGCGCGACGACGCGCAGATGAAACGACTCGGCCAGGAGTTTGCCGGAAAGACGCCGCTGCTGGCCAATATGGTCGAGGGCGGAAAAACACCGCTGAAACCCGCGAGCGAACTGGCCGCG
>JAGREB010000082.1 GCA_020446775.1 Paracoccaceae bacterium | reverse complement strand
CAAAAGCCGGGGGTTCGGCGGGCGTGCATGGCTGGCATGCATCATCATGGATTTTCCACATTTCTGATCATGCTTAAACGCACCCATGTTCGGCCGGGTTTCGGCATGGCGCGTGAGAGGCGCGTTGGGGTAACCCGGCCCCAATGAAGGTGAGAAAAATGAAAACCAGTTTCATCGCGGCTGCGGCCGCAGCGGGCTTATTTGCGGCCATCAATACCGCTCAAGCTCAGTTTTATGGTTCGCTCAGCGCGGGCCCTGCTTTTGTCGGCGACGCGAACTTCCGCGATCCGGCGACGGCGGATTTGTCTATCGACTACGGCACCGGATGGACCATCAACGGCGCGCTCGGTTACCGCTTTTCGCCGATGGTCCGCGGCGAAATCGAACTCGGGTATCTCAGCGCGGACGGTTCGGGACCGCTGACGGAGAACATCCTGACCATTGCGGCATGCGGCAATACGCCGCAGCAACCGTGCCTCGACCGTGACGTCGATGCGGATCTGACGGCCAAGACCGCGTTGGCGTCGGCTTTCGTCGACATCCCCACCGGCACGGCCGTCACGCCTTACATCGGTGCGGGCATGGGATTGATGCGTCAAAGTCTCGATATCGTGGGCGTCGGCCGCACGGCGCAAGGCGCGGCGAGTCCATTCACGGTCATGGACGACGGCAGCACCGAATTCGCCTATCGCGGCGCGCTCGGTTTCGCATTCGACATGGGCTCGATGGAAGGCGATATCGGGTACACCTACACGCGCTCATCGAAGCCGACCCTGTCGGGGCGCAGCTCGTTTATTTCGTTCGACTACGACCGGCCGGTCGCCGTCCACGCGATCACGGCCAAAGTCCGCCTCGACTTCTAAATAGAATTTGGCGTGCCTTGGTCCCGGTATCGTGCCGGGGCCAAGGGCAGCGCGCTCAGAACAACGCCGCCTTTCGCAGCTCGCGCCATCGTTTGGCGGCCTCGGGCCGCGCCGCCTCTTCCAGGCGTTGATGCCACGCGATCAATTCCGCGCCGGCCATCGCCATGCGGCTGTCGGTCGTCCCGTCGGGTCCCGGCGCCAGCAGCATCGCGACGGTTTGCTCGGCGACGGCCACGTCGTTCAAATGGCCGAGGCTGTCTTGCAGGGCCTTCAGCTTTTGCCACATGCGCTGAACGCGGCGCTTGGGCAGGATCGAATCGAAGAACTCGATCCCATAACGGATTTTCTTAATGGCGATGCGGATTTGGTGCCGTTCCGCGACCGACATGGCGTCGAGCGACTTGCCGTGCGAAAGCACTTTGAGCACGCGCCGGTTCACGGTCCGTGCCGCAAACTGGGTCGCCGGAATGGCGCCGCCGTCCTTGGTGTCGACGTCGCGCGCCGCGCGCCACCCGGCGCCGGCCAGCCAGATATCCAGCCGCCGCATGAACCGCGCGTACCGCGCCGACGCCATGGCATGCTGCGCCAGGCCCAGCGAAATTTTGCGCGCCTTCGCAGCCGCGTGCTTCAATTCTTTCATTGCGGCGCGATGCTTGGGTTTGGTGACGGAGGGAAGCAATTCCGCGGCGAATACGTCGAGATCGCGCGTCGGTCCGAATTCCGAGAGGATCCACTTCGCTTCCTCGTTGGCCCACCGGCGCTGCGCTTCGGGAATGAACTTCCGAAACAGGCTGAGGGCCGAACGGAACCGGCGCAATCCGACACGGAATTGATGCACCGCTTCGGGAAGTCCGGCGTTGACGCCTCGTTCGTTGGCGACCCAGTGGTCGCGGGCGGAACTGAAAATCGTGGCGATCGCGCTATCGACGCTTGCATCGGCCGCAATGATGACCGGCGTGGCGCGCACGCCTTCGACCGGCATCGCTTTTTCTTTGGAGCGGCGTTTGCGCTGGGCGGTTTTGCCGGTGCCGGCTGAGGACACCGCCGACTCACCGGAATCGATCTGAACCACGTCCGAAATGACACACCCCCACGCGAAGCGGGCAAAGTCTACGCATCCCTACAGGCTCGCGCAAAGCAATGCGGTCCCGGCGCGCGCAGCGCGAAATATCGCTGCTAATCGTTCGCATTTACCGAATGCGCGCGTCTGGAAATGCTACCGTGAAGGCCCGAATCATAGGCAAATCAATAAGATCCAGAGCTGCCCCAAGGTCAGCGGCGGGTCCGCAGGGGATATTCATCCTGTGGATAACTTTTCGGGCATAGTGGATCGGCGCCGAGATCGAGCCGTCGAATGGGCCCGAATCGCCCTCCCGATTCGCCAAGGGTTCGCACAAACGTCACGTAAATCGGTCACCAATCCGCTTGGTCCGGCATCGACGCCCAGGGTTCCGCCGGTGCGCGGGGTCCGCCCTTTTGAAACAACTCGAACGAAATCCCGTCGTTGGACTTCACGAATGCCATGAATCCGTCGCGTGGCGGGTGGGCGATCACCGCACCTTTGGCCATGAGGTCCGCGCAAGTGGCGTAAAGGTCGTCGACTTCATAGGCGATATGGCTGAACGCACCGCGCGCAGCGCGCTCTTTGTCGTCCCAATACCAAACCACTTCGATTTGCGCGTTTTCGTCCCCGGGCGCGGCCAAGAAGACGATCGTGCACGGCCGTTTGGTGCCGTTGAAACGCTTGAGTTCGATCAGCCCAAGTTTCCCGATATAGAACTCGAGCGCGGCATCGAGGTCGGTGACGCGCACCGCGGTGTGCAGGTAGCGCATGACCGTCGGTCAGGCGGCTTTCGGCGCCGTCGGTGGCGGGCCCGCTTTGAAGGTCGCCGGGTCGGCATTCGCGGGGGCGAATTTGCGCACCTGCGCGAACGTCGTTGCTTCGACAAGAAGCGCGGCTTCATTGATTCCGGCAACGTCACCCCAATCGCCGGGTTTGAAGACTTCATGCTGGAACTCGAGAGTCGAGTGTTGACCCTTCATCAGCACGTTGAAGTAGACCTCCATGAAGGCGGCGATCGCGTTCTTGAACTCGGACCAGCCGGTGTCGCCGCCCGTGAATGTCTGGGCGCCACGGAAGGCGTCGCGCGCAGTGACCAGATCGGCCAAAGCCGTACGGCTGCGGGCCAATCGCATGTTCAGGTTTTCGAGCGTCGCGGCGCGTTCCTTGTCGCCGGATTTTAGATGAGGCTTCAGCAAATCATGGATGTGTTGATCCTGGCGGTGCAGACGGTCCATCGACGCGCGGATATAGTCGACACAGGCGCTGAAAAACTCCACTGAAACGCTAGCGCCGCCATCGCGGGCTGCGACGCCGGCCTCGTAGGATTTTCGAACCTGTCCGAGACGGCGTCGTTCGCGTTGAACGTACTCTTGAGCATTTGGTTCCATGGCGCGGTCCTTTCGTCAGTATTCCGGAACTTTAGCCAGAGTCTCGGCGTCAGCGCCATCCGTCCCGACGGGCTAACTGCCGGACGGCAATTTCCGTCCAGGCGGGACCATAGACGGGGCTTGCGCATCCAAGCGCGAACGCAATTCATTCAGCATGTTTTCGCGTGAAAGCCCGCGCGGCATCGGCGGTAAAAAGCGGAATATGATTTCACCCGGTTCTTTCAGCACCCTGGTTTTGCCCCACAGGTAGCCGGAATTGAGCGCCAACGGGATAACCGGCGCGTCGCAGTGGGCATATAGGCCGGCAACCCCGGGCAGATAAGCGCGCGAAGTCCCCGGCATGGTCCGCGTGCCTTGCGGAAAGATCACCACCTGTTTGCCGGCCGCCAGCGCGGCGTCGGCCGCGCGCAGCATCTTACGCAGTGCTTTGGCATGGCCGCCGCGATCGATCGGCACCAATCCCGAACGCAGGATGTACCAGCCGACAAATGGGATCAGCAAAAGCTCTTTCTTGAGAACGAACACCGGTTGCGCCAAATCGAGAAACAAGCGGTATGTCTCGAATGACGATTGGTGTTGAGCCGCGACGATGCACGGTCCCACCGGCAGATGTTCACGGCCTTCGACGCGGCACGTGATGCCGCAAATCGTGCGGGCCAGCCACATGATGCCGCGCACCCAAGTCCGGATCGCCGCCAGCGCCCACGAAGATTTGAGAAGCGTCGGCAGGCAAATGATCGCGGCGACCAGCGTGTAGGTCAGGAAAACAACGGTGTAGATCCAAGACCGCACCACAATCATGGCGCAGTACTCATGGTCACCGGCAATAACGCCAGCCGGACTTCGCTGAGAAGATATTTGGAATATTCACGTGCGATCAAACTCGCGGTTCCCGGCCAGCGCCACCAGTCGGCGCGCACGTTGGCCGGAAAAACCGGATGCGGCACGATTTCGACATCGGGCATTACTGCCGAGAATTCGCGCAAGCTGCGCGGCATGTGATAGGCGGCCGTGACCAGCCGGATCGACGAGACTTGTTGTTCGGACGCCCACGCCGCGGTTTCAAGCGCGTTGCCGGGCGTGTCGGCTGCCGCGTTGCCGATGGCGATACGCGCCGACAGATCGGCGTCGGCGCCGGCGACGCGCGCGGTCAAATCGGCGACGCGAACCTGTTCGCCGACACCGGAAATGAAAAGCTTCTCGGCCTTTCCTTCCGCCAACAGCAATATTCCGGTCGTGATCCGTTCGCTGCCGCCGGTCAGCACGACAATCGCATCGGTATGCCGGTCGGGATCGGCGATCTCGGCCGGTATTTGGCGCGCAAATTGGATCAATCCGAAAATCCACGCCAAACCGAGCGCGGCTAAAATTCCGGCTGTTGCTTTGAACTTGAAACGTCCCGAGGTCATTCCGTGACCTTAGATCATGCGTGCCAGCAGACGGCGAACCGTAACATGCGCCGTCAGGGCGGCGAGCGCGGTCGCCACCACCGGCAAGCCGCCCAAGCCGGCCCAGAACATCCACGGCAAAGCGACGTCGGGCAAGATGCCGGTGTCGATTCGGCCGGCCAGAAACCGTAAGACCCAGATCGCGGGTAAAAACGCGACCATGCCGCAAACCGCACCGAGCAACGTTTGCGCGGCCGCCCGCCGCGAGAATTGCGCGGCAACGTAACCGTCCTTCGCGCCGACCAAGTGAAGCGTTTCGACGATGGCCGACGCCTCGACCAAACTGGCTTTGGTGGCGAATATGACCGTCAGCGCGAGGGCGACGATCACCATCGCGAACATGGCCGCGGCAAGCCATCGAAACGCCTCGGCCAGCGAAACGATCCGGTTGAGCCATGCGCGATGATCGTCGACGACGATTTCCGGCATTTCCTGTTTGATCGCGTTGCCGACGATTTGCGCAGCCGCCGTCGTGGGTTCGGTTAACGACACGTCGATCAATGTCGGCAAAGGGAGTTCGGTGATCGCCGCGGAACTTCCCAACCAGGGCTCCAACAATGCGTTGACCTTACCGCGGGGAACAATTTGCGCCGCCGCGACTTGCGGAAGCGCGCGGAGTTTCGCGAGCGCGCGTTCGGCCATTTCCGCGCCACGTTCGACGGGAACTTGCAGGGTCAACGTGCCGCTGACATTCGCGTTCCACGTCGCGATCAAGGATTCGACGTACACCGCGCCGGTGAATGCGACACCGGCCAGGAACATGAACGCGGCCACCAACCACGCGGTGAACCGGCCGGCGCTGTCGGATTGCTTGGGGAGGTATGAATATGCCCAGCTCATTGCACGGCCGCCATGACGTTGACGGCGCCGCCGTCAAGATGAAGGCGCGGAAACGGAAAACGTCTGACGAGCGACTCATTGTGTGTTGCGACGATGACGCAACTGCCCAGCTTATGCAGCTCGACGAACAGCTGCATCAGGCGCACCGCGATGTCGTCGTCGACGTTGCCGGTCGGTTCGTCCGCCAGGATCACGGCCGGACGATTGACGACGGCGCGCGCGATTGCAACGCGTTGCTTCTGCCCACCCGAAAGAACTGGGGGCTTGGCGTCCAGCAGACCGTCAAGGCCGACCCACGTCAGCAGTTCGGTGACGTCGCGCTGGATCGTTTCGGTTTTGACCCCGGCCACGCGCAGCGGCAACGCGACGTTGTCGA
>JAGREB010000081.1 GCA_020446775.1 Paracoccaceae bacterium | reverse complement strand
GATAACAGAAGCCCATCGGCACGATGGCGATGCGGCGTTCGTCGTAGAACGTATCGCGGTCGACGCGCAGCCACTCGCGCAGTCGATCGCCCGAACGGTCGTTCCATGGCACGCCGCTTTCGTGCACCTTGGTGCCCGGCGCTTGACCGACGATCAGGATGCGCGCGCCCGGAGAAGCGCGAAGCACCGGGCGCGGGCCCAACGGCAGATGCGCCGCACATAGTGTACAGGCGCGCACGTCCTTGAGGACACGGTCGAGTTTATGCGCCGCCATTTAACAGCGCGTCGACATAAGCGGGCACGATTTCGGTGGCGGGTCCGTAGCGGCCTTCGGCGAACAGGCGTGCGCCGTGAGAAGGTTCGAGATTGAGTTCGACCGTGTGCGCGCGGTCCAGTTTGCGCACCAGAGCGACAAAGCCGGCGGCGGGGTATACCGCGCCCGAGGTTCCGATCGAGATGAACAGATCGCACGCCGCGAGCGCGCTTTGAATTTCGTCGAGATAGCGCGGCATTTCGCCGAACCACACGACATTGGGACGCAAGCCGCCTGCCTCGCCGCAACCTGCGCAAACGTCGCGCACCGATAGGTCTTCGATCCACGGGACCTCGAGCCCGCACGAATTGCAGCGCGCTTGCGAATGTACGCCGTGCATGTGCAATAGATTCGTGGAGCCGGCGCGTTCGTGCAGCGTATCAACGTTTTGAGTAATGACCGTGACGTCGCCCGGCCATTCGGTTTCCAAGCGCGCCAGCGCGGCGTGGGCCGCGTTGGGTTCGACGTGGGAGGAGCGGTGCTTGGCGCGGCGCATGTTATAAAAGGCGTGCACGCGGTCGGGGTCGCGGGCAAACGCTTCGGGCGTGGCCACGTCTTCGATGCGCACCTTGGCCCAGATCCCGTCGGCGTCGCGAAAAGTTTCGAGGCCCGATTCCTTCGAGATTCCGGCGCCGGTCAGAATGGCGATTCGCGCGCCAACGGCGGGAATGTGCGTATTCGGCATTGTCTCGGACGGTTTTGAGGGGAACAAGGGATTCATGCTATCGATAGTACGGCCGTGGACCAATCCAGAATAGTTGAACGCCGCCCGGATCCGCCATGAGTTATCGCGTCCTGTTTGTCTGCACCGGAAACATCTGCCGCTCGCCCACGGCCGAAGGCGTGTTCCGCAAGCTGGTGGCCGACGCCGGCCTTGCTGATCGAATCGACATCGAGAGCGCCGGCACCCACGGGTACCACGTCGGCGAACCGCCCGATCCGCGCTCGATCGATGCCGCGGCGCAACGCGGCGTCGATATTTCCCGTCAACGCGCGCGGCGGGTCCAAGACAGCGATTTCGAGCGGTTCGATTTGATCCTCGCTTTGGACCAAGGCCATTTGCGGCATTTGCGGGCTTTGCGGCGCGAACATCACCGCGCCGAGATTCGCCTGCTGCTCGACTTTCACGCCGACCAGCGCCACCGCGACGTGCCCGACCCCTATTACGGCGGGTCGCGGGACTTTGAGCTTGCGCTCGACCTGATCGAGGCCGCAGGCCACGGATTGTTGGCCAGCGTGCAAACCAAACTGCGGTAATGGCGCCACCGGCCCCCGGACTCGCCGGACGGATTCGCGCGGCGTTCGATTCAGAAATCGTCACAACGGCCGCGCTGGGTGGCGGTTGTATCGGCGACGTGCGCCGCATCACCCTGGCCGATGGCCGCGACATCGTCGCGAAAATATCGCCGCAGGGCGGCCTTGCCGTCGAAGGAGCTATGTTGCGCTACTTGGCGCAGCACTCAACGCTCCCGGTACCCGAGGTTTACCTCACCGACGAAAATCTGTTGCTGATGTCCTACATCGCCAATGACGGTAATCTCAACGACGATGCACAAATCAATGCCGCCCACCATTTGGCGGCATTGCACGAAATTAACTGGCCGAAGTTCGGCTTCGAATGCGATACGGTCATCGGCGGTTTGCCGCAGCCGAACCCGCCGACGACGTCGTGGATCGAATTCTTTCGCGACCACCGCTTGATGTACATGGCGCGCGAAGCGCACCGCGAAAAACGCCTGCCATCGGAATCGTTGAATAAGATCGAAACGCTTTGCGCGCGGCTCGACCGCTGGATCGCGGAACCCGCGACGCCGGCGTTGATCCACGGCGATTGCTGGACCGGAAATGTTCTGTGCCGTCGCGGTCAACTTGCCGGGATGATCGATCCGGCCATCTACTTCGCCGACCCCGAGATCGAGCTCGCCTTTTCGACGCTGTTCGGCACGTTCGGCGAGGCATTCTTCAAACGCTATGCCGAATTGCGCCCACTGGCGCCGGGGTTTTTCGAGGAACGGCGCGATCTCTACAACCTTTACCCGCTGCTGGTTCACGTGCGGCTGTTTGGCGGGAGTTACATCGGCCAAATCGAACGAATCGGCGCCAAATATCTGAGTTAGCGATTCACAGAACCAAATTGCCGCTTATCAGTCGAATCAACCTCGCGTATACACAACGGTACGTTGGTGCGCACAGGAGTTCGACACATGGTTGGTAAGTTTTTTCGCGGCATGGCCGTCGCCGCGGCAATGGCGGTATCAGCCCCGGCCTTGGCGGTTCCGATCACCGTGCCGCAGGACGTGATCCTGCTCGCCGACACCAGCGGCAGCTTGGGATTCTCTGGTTTTACATACGTGCAGGAATATCTGGATTATTTGAATTCCCAGATGCCCGGACGGGACGACACGCGCCTGGGCCTGATCAATTTCAGCACCGATGTGATCACCGAGGCGACGATTCAAGACAATCTGTCGGTTCCGTCGATGTTGAACGAAATCAACACCATGAGTTATCAGGGCGGATTCACGAACACTGTCGGCGCAATTCAGTCGGCCATTCAGCAGTTCGACGCGTATAGCGACGATTTGAATCCGAAATTGATGGTCTTGATTACCGACGGCAACCCGTACATGCCATACGGGGGCGACGCAGACGTCTGCCAATTCGTCAACGCCCTGAATTCGCGTGGGATCACAACAATCGTTGCCGGTGTCGGCTCGGGACTGAGTCAAAACCGCGTCGACTGCCTGCTCGAAACGATGGACGATTTTTTCTATGTCGATTCCGATGCCTTTTTCGGCAATCCGCTTTTCGCGGCTCACTTCGGCTTGAGCTACACCTACGATCCGGATCCGCCGCCCGCGGAAGGCGCACCGGCGCCGGGCGCCTTGGCGATCATCGGTCTCGGCCTGTTGAGCGTCGGTGCATTGCGCCGCCGCAGTCTGGCAGCGAACAACGTATCGGCGGTGGCCTAGACTTCGAAATATTCGATGTCGTCACCACCCGACTTGTTCGGGTGGTCCATGGATACCCCATTGATCCTGAGCGCGTGGAACTCTGGATCGCCCGAATGAATCGGGCGATGACAAATAGAGTTTAGGCGTGCGTACAAATCAACCGGCCAAGTCGGCGACATTTTATGTCTAATGCTCTTACTTCAACGTATTGCGGCCCGGCAGCCACGCCGACAGCCGCGCGATCTTGCCGCCGTCTGCGTACGGTGTGAATTCGATAATGGTGACGTTGTCGGTGACTTCGTAGACGTCATCCTTGGTCGTACGCTTGACGGCAAGCCGAACGGCAATGCGTCCGGCCACTTCGTCGGCCATGAACACGAAATCGCCGTGCCACGACGCCTTCACCACCGTTGCGCGGCGTTCATACGACGCGCGAATTTCGTCGAGCCCGCGATTGACGGTGCCGTGACTCGGCACGTCCATCACGGCGTTGCCAGCGAAATGACTCATGATCGCGTCGGTGTCGAAGCGGTCGACGTCGGCGAAATACGCCGTGGTGCGCGCGATCATTTCGTCCTTTGTCATGCGTCCTCCCATTCCGCCATCTCGCCGTACCCGTCGCCCAACGGATAAGACGCAAGTTCATGATAGACCGGCCCGCCCTTGCCCATCTGACTCTCGAAGAGAATAAACGCATCCACCGAAAACGGCCCGGCCCGATAGAGATTATTCCCCATGATGAATTGTTGCAGCCGTTCGGCCGGGACGGCGCTGGGTCCGTGTTTGAATCGCGCCAGCGTCACATGAGGCATGAATTTGCGCGGTTCGCGCGGCTGACCGGCGCGCATCACCGCCGATTCGACGCGGCCTTGCAGCAGGTTCAATACCGGATCGGCCTCGACCCCGGCCCACAGCGCGCGCGCCTTGAAGCCCTGGCCGAAAGTCCCGACCCCGGCCAATGAAAGTTCGAACGCGGGTGCTGTGATGCGGGCGAGTTCGTGATCGATTTCCCGCGCAATGTCCTCATCGACCTCGCCGATGAAACGCAGCGTGATGTGGAAGTTTTCGGGATCGACCCAGCGCGCGCCGGGCAGGCCTGAACACAACCGGCCGAGATCGGTACGGATGGCTTCGGGAATCGCTAGGCCGACGAAGAGGCGAAGCATGGCGGCAACGATGACGTTTACGACGCCCGCGCGTCGGTGATCCGTGCGATCAGCTTTTCGACAAAGGGGAGAATCCGCGATACCACCACTTTGACGCCTTCGGGGTTGGGATGGATGCGGTCATCCTGATTGAGGGCTGGATCGGCGGCGACGCCGTCGAGAAAGAACGGATACAGGACCGCGCCATGCTTTTCGGCCATGTCCGGATAAATCGAGTTGAACCTGTCGCCGTAGTCGCGCCCCAGGTTGGGCGGCGCCATCATGCCCGCCAACAGCACTGGTATCTTTTTGTCGTTCAGCTTGGCGAGCATGGCGTTGACGTTCTCGCGCGTCACCGCGGGATCGACGGCGCGCAGACCGTCGTTGCCGCCGAGTTCGAGAATCACCGCATCGGGTTTTTCCGCCAGCGACCAGTCGAGCCGGTTGAGGCCGCCGGTGGTGGTTTCGCCCGACACGCCGCTTTGAATGACCTCCACGTCATAGCCTTTCGCACGCAAGGCTTTTTCCAACTGCGCCGGAAAGGCGAGCGAAAGATCGTCAAGGCCGTAACCCGCCGTCAGGCTATCGCCGAACGCGAGAATTCGGATCGATCCGGGCGCGGCAAGAGACGGCGCGGTGATCGTAAGCAGAACCGTCAACGTAACAGTGTGTAACACCGTCCATCCGCGACGTGGCGCGCCGCGTAGCAAGTGCCATATGTGAGCGATCTGGACTAACAAAGGACGCTTCCTCATGGTAATTACTCAAGGTAATCACTCTAGCCTTGCGCACGCTGCCCCGGACCGGCCTTGCCGGGTCCACGATTTGACCACGATCGACAGGCAGAAGCGATCATGTTGATAACACGCCGGACGGCGTCAACTCAGGGGTCAGCATTGCAAACTGCCGATACGGATGCATCTCAATTGCGGGTGAGCGACTCCCACGCGTCCGCGATCTCACTGAGCGGCGTGCATTTGACGCTGCCGGGGCCTGCCGGGCCGGTGAATATTCTGCGCGGCGTCGATCTCGAGGTGCCGCAAGGCGTCGCGCTTGGCGTCGTCGGGCCGTCCGGTTCGGGCAAGACCACCATGATTATGGTCGTCGCGGGCCTTGAGCGCGTGACCTCGGGCCGGGTCGCCGTTGCCGGCACCGATTATAGCGGGCTCGACGAAGACGGCCTCGCGCTGTTCCGCCGCGACAACGTCGGCATCGTGTTCCAATCGTTTCATCTGATCCCAACCATGAACGCACTTGAGAACGTCGCCGTGCCGATGGAATTCGCCGGCCGCGCCGATGCCTTCGACCGCGCCGAGGAGCAGCTGAAACGCGTCGGGCTGGGACATCGCCTGACCCACTATCCCGGTCAGCTGTCGGGCGGCGAGCAGCAGCGCGTGGCGCTCGCGCGCGCCTTCGCCGTTCAACCGAAAATCCTGTTGGCCGACGAGCCGACCGGCAACCTCGACGGCGCGACCGGTCAACAAATCATCGACCTCTTGTTCGAACTGCACGACCAACACGACACGACGTTGGTGCTGATCACCCACGACATGAAGCTCGCTTCGAAATGCGACCGTGTCGTGCGCATCGCCGACGGTTTGATCGCCGGCGAAGGCCTCGCCAAAGCGGCGGAATAGACCATGACCACGGCGGCAACGGGCACGCACGGCTGGTCGACTTCCTGGTCGATCGCGTGGACCTTTGCGTTGCGCGAATTGCGCGGCGGCATCAAAGGTTTTCGCATATTTCTCGCCTGCCTGGCGCTGGGGGTCGCGGCCATCGCCGGTGCCGGGTCGCTCAACTACGCGGTCAAAGCCGGGATCGACGGCGATGCCCAGCGGTTGCTGGGCGGCGACCTTCAGGCGCGCCTCAGCTATCGGCCGGCCAGCGACGAAGAGATCGTGGCCATGGCTGCCGGCGGTGCGACCGTCAATTATCAGGTCCAGCTCCGCTCGATGGCGCGGGTCGAAGGCAGCGACGGCATCGTCAAAGACCGCACACTGATCGAGCTTAAAGCCGTCGACGGGGCTTATCCGCTGTACGGCGCCGTGGAAATGGCTGCGACAACGCTTGGGTCCGACGCACCGTTGTCGGCTTACTTTGAACAACGCAGCGGGCGTTGGGGCGCGTTGATCGATCCGTCGTTGTTGTCGCGGTTAAACATCCAGCTGGGCGATCAGATTCGCGTCGGCGAGGCGGCGTTCGAAGTGCGCGGCACCATCGCCCACGAACCCGACCGTGTGCTGACGTTCGCGACGGCCGGTCCGCGCGTCATGATCTCGACCGCTGCGCTGCCCGACACACAGCTGATCCAAGTCGGCAGCCTGTTGACGCACATCTATAATATGCGCACCGATCCCAATGCACCCGGCGGCGAGACCACAGCACAACTCGACAAACGTTTGCGGGAAACGTTTCCCGACGCCGGTTGGCGCATTCGTGGCTTGGGCAGCGCCGCCGCCGGGCTGGAAGGCTTTCTCGACAACGTCACTTTGTTCCTGACGTTGGTCGGCATGACGGCGCTGTTGACCGGCGGGATCGGCGTCGCCAATGCCGTGCGGGCCCACATGAACGGGCGCATCACCACCATCGCGACATTGAAATGCCTCGGTGCGCCCGCCGACGTCATCTTCCGCATGTACACGATCCAGATGGGTATTCTTTCACTGATCGGCGTGGCGCTGGGATTGCTGATGGGATCCGCCGTTCCGCTGGCGGCGGGACAAGCCATCGACGGGCTTTTACCCGTTCAGGTGCGCTTTGGAATTTACGCCGAGCCGTTGATCCAGGCGGCGATCAGCGGGATCTTGACCGCGGCCGTTTTCGCGCTGTGGCCCTTGGCGCGCGCGCGCGATATTCCCCCGGTGGCATTGTTCCGCAACCTTCTGGCACAGACCCGTGCGTGGCCGCGCGCGATTTACATCGTCACTTTGGCGGTCATGGCGCTGGCGCTCGGCGCCTACACCGTGATCAATGCCCAGCATCCGCGTTATGCGTTGATGTTCGTCGTCGGCGCCGCCGTCGCCTTGGTGCTGTTCAGGTTTGCCGCAGAAGCCGTGATGGCGCTGGCGCGCAAACTGACCGCACGGCGCGGCAGCATGGTATCCGGCCGCCCGACATTGCGATTGGCTCTAGCAAATCTCTACCGGCCCGGCGCGCCGACAACATCTGTGGTGCTTTCGTTGGGGCTGGGACTGAGCGTGCTGGTGGCGATCGCGCTGCTTGAGTTCAATCTCAATGCGCGTATTTCGGCCGGATTGCCCAAAGATGCGCCCAGCATGTTCTTCGTCGATATTCAGGCCAATCAGGAAGCACCGTTCCGGGAACTCGTCGACAAGATCCCCGGCGTGCACGAAGTTCGCACGGCCTCGATGATTCGCGGCCGCGTCACCCAGATCAAAGGCGTCGATGTCGACAAAGCCAACATCGATCCCGACGCGCGCTGGGTCGTGCGCGGCGAACGCGGCGTGTCGACCGCCGCCACGCCGCCGGAGAATGCGCAAATCGTCGCCGGCGCCTGGTGGCAGCCCGATCATACCGGCGACAATCTGGTGTCGATGGATGCGCGTGCCGCCGAAGGTTTGGGCCTTGGCGTCGGCGACACCATCACCATCGATATTCTGGGCCGCGAGATTACCGCCACCATCGCCAATCTGCGCGATATCCGCTGGCAGTCTGGCACCATGAACTTCACCTTGATCTACTCGCCCAACACTTTGGCGGGCGCGCCGGGGATGTATATCGCCACCGTCAATTCCGACGCGGGCGTCGAGGACGCGATCGAGGATAAGGTTTTGGACACCATGCCCAATGTCACCGTCGTCCAGGTGCGCGATGCGGTCGAAATGGTGCGCGACGTATTGGGAACGCTGGGGATCGCGGTACGTATCACCGCGGCCGTGGCGCTGGTGGCCGGTGCGCTGGTGCTGGCCGGCGCCATTGCCGCCGGTCACAGCCGGCGGATTTATGAATCCGTCGTCCTTAAGGTTCTGGGCGCAACGCGCGGCAATGTGCTGAGCGCTTTTGTCTTCGAATACTGCCTGCTGGGGCTGGCGACAGGCGGCATCGCCGTCGGTGTCGGCACGCTGGCGGCTTGGGCAGTGATCGAACACGTCATGAAGATTCCGTGGGCGATGAACTATCAACTGGCGATCGGTGTGGTCGCCGCGTGCATCGCCGTGACGCTGCTGGCGGGATTCGCGGGCACGTGGCGCGCGCTCGGCTTCAAGGCCGCCCCCCTTCTTCGCAACGAGTAGTCCCGCTCTACAACGGATAAGCGTGTTCGAGATTTCCTGGATTCGTCAGGGATTCGGGGCATTTCGCGTTCATGACATCCACGTTATCTCCGTCCGATTCCGGTTGAATCGGCGGCGTGCCGACAACATATTATCCCCAATCCGGCAAATTGCCGGTCATTGGACAATGCGAGGACATCACATGGCTTACGACACGGATCGCAGGATGCAGCGCGGATTCGGCGCCAACACCTGGGACCAAGCCGAAGCGGCACAGATCGACGTCGGTCTGCGCAACTACATGCTGCGCGTCTACAACTACATGGCGTCGGGCTTGTTGTTGAGCGGCATCGTCGCGGTGTTGGTCGCAAACACCGGCTTGCAGTCGGTATTCTTCCAGGTCGTCGACGGGCGGCTCGGCTACACCGGTCTTGGCTTCGTCGGCATACTTGCTCCGCTGGGCTTGATCCTGGCGATGAGTTTCGGTGCTCAACGCATGAAACTGGGCACTTTGCAGGCGTTGTATTGGGCCTTTGTCGCCACCATGGGCATCGGCCTTTCGGTGATCCTGATGGTGTACACCGGCGCCAGCATCGCGCGGGTGTTCTTCATCACCGCGGCGGCGTTCGGCGGCCTCAGCCTGTACGGCTACACCACCAAGCGCAATCTGTCGGGCTTCGGCACGTTCCTGGTCATGGGCCTGATCGGCTTGGTGATCGCGAGTTTGGTGAACATGTTCATCGCCAGCTCGATGATGCAGTTCGTCATCTCGGTGGTCGGCGTGCTGGTGTTCGCGGGTCTCACCGCCTACGACACCCAGCGCATCAAGAATACCTACTTCTACGTCGACGGCACCGGTGCCGAAGGCCATTCGGCGGTGATGGGCGCTGTCTCGCTCTACCTGAACTTCGTCAACCTGTTCCAGTTCCTGATGATGTTCTTTGGGCAGCGCCAGTAGCCGCGACGGTCAGCGCGAACAATGGCGAAAACCTACAACCTTCGAAAAACCCCGGGCTGAAAAGCCCGGGGTTTTTTGCGTCCGGCTCCGGAGTCGGCGATGAATCGGGTCGTAGCACCCGTACCGAAACCCCAACAGGTAGACGGCGAGCTTTCCAATCGCGCCTTGAACCACAATCCCTAGGGGTTGCGCCGCGCAATTGATACCGCTTCGTGTTATCCCGATTCTGCCAATCAGATCAGCGGTTTAGACATAGCTTGTTCATATTTTCACGCCTACATTGTCCGTCCGGATCGCATGCAAAAAAACGGCGGCCGGCGGACTTGAGGGGCATATGCGCGAACCTTGGTACAAACGTTTCGCCGCGTGGCGCAGGCGTCAATCGTGGTGGCCGACAAAGGTCATCTCTGAACGTACGAGCGATACGCCGTACCTTGAGCGTATTTCGCTGATCAAGATTCCGGGTGTTTTCCAAATCGCGATTCATCGCTTCTGGCAATCCGACGATGACGGCGGCCTGCACGATCATCCGTGGCTGTTCTGGGGATCGTACATTCTCGAAGGCGGCTACACAGAGCATCTCGACGGCGGCGTAAGCGCGGTTCGTAAACCGGGCCAGCTGCGCTGGCGCACCGGCTGGAGCCGCCATCGCATCGAGTTGCCGGCCGAGGGCCGAGAGGTTTGGACCTTGTTCATCATGGGTCCCAAGGTCCGCGCCTGGGGTTTTCTGCCCGACGGCGCCGCGAAATGGATTCACTGGCAGCCCTATCTTGAAATGCGCGCCGCCGAAGGCCGTGCCCTTGCGGCGAAACGCGCCGCGGTCGATGGGCCGTCGCAAATCGCCGCCGATGCTCAAGCGCTGACCCAGCGCGCCGCTTAACCTTTCACACGTTTGATCGGTAGCCGGGCTTTTCCCGGCAGCGTATCCTTTGTGCGGACCGCACCGCCTGAGGAGCCGTGTTCATGCTAGTGAATTGCATCGCCTATCAGGACGGGCGAAAACAAGCCGAGATCAAGATCGCCGACATCCGCAACTACGTTTCGCGCCCGGATTGCTTCGTTTGGGTGGCGCTGAAGGACGGCACGCCGGAAGAACTGGCCGAGATGCAGCAGCAGTTCGACCTGCATCCGCTGGCGGTGGAAGACTCCCAGCATGGGCACCAGCGGCCCAAGATCGAAGAGTATGGCGACACGGTGTTCGTCGTGGTCCAGATGATCGAAGTCATCGAGGGCGAACTCAACATCGGCGAAGTCGATATCTTCGCCGGCCGCAACTTCATCCTTTCGGTGCGCAACCGCAGCAAGCAGAATTTTATGGGGGTGCGCGACCGCTGCGAGCGTGAACCGCACCTGCTGAAATATGGATCGGGTTTTGTGCTTTATGCGCTGATTGACGCCGTCGTTGACCGCTATTTTCCCGTGGTCGAAGAAATTGAGGACGAGCTTGAGATGATCGAAGAACAGATTTTTGCCCGTACACTGGCACCGCGTGCGGTGATCGAGAAGCTGTACGCCCTGAAGCGCAAGGCGCTGGTCGTCAAGCACGCGGTCGCGCCGCTCGCGGAAGCGATCAGCAGGCTTTACGGCGGGCGTGTCCCCGCGATGTGCGCGGACACGCAAGAGTACTTCCGCGACATTAACGACCATCTTGGACGGCTCAATACCAACGTCGATGCCTTGCGCGACGTGATCACGGCGGCGATGCAGGTGAATTTGTCCTTGGCCACAATCGAGGACACCGAGGTCACGAAGAAGCTCGCCGCTTGGGCCGGCGTGTTCGCCACAGCGACGGCGTTCGTCGGCATATGGGGCATGAATTTCAAGAATATGCCCGAACTCGAATGGGTTTACGGATATCCGGCCGCGTTGGGTGTGATTTTTGTGGTGTGCGCGGTGCTGTATCGCCACTTCCGCAAATCGGGCTGGCTGTGACAGCTACTACGGCAGAGCGCGAACTGGAAATAAGGGCGCGCAACACCGCATTCTAATGGCGCCTTCGATAGCGCAAGTGTTTAGGGAGGAAACTATGTTCGAACATCTGTCTCGGCGGCATATCTCCCGGGTAATGGGCGCGGCGGCGTTGGCGGCCGGGACCAAGGCTTTGGCGCAGGACGATGCGGAACGCGCATCGCCAGGGTTCTCGCCGGGCTTGCGCGAATATGTACTGAGCGTGTTCGACTTCGAGCGCATCGTCACGCCGATGGTCGAGGTGGGCTTGTTCACGCGCCGCGACCTGCCTGACGCGCCGCCCGGACAATGGGCGGCATGGAACGTGCCCGCCGACTGCACGCGCATCGAACAGGTCTACATCGAACCAATGGGCTCGAAGGCCGGCGAAGGCGGCATTCGCTTGGTCAAATTCCACGGCACCAAACAACGCGTCATGCGCTCCAGCCAGCGCAGCTGGGATACCGGAGGCTTGTTCGACGTCGACGTCATGACACCCGACGTCGACAGCGCCTACCGCAAGCTTCAGAGGTATGGATGGTCCGCCAACGGCGAGCCGGTCGATTACACCGAAGCGAATTTGCACGTACGCCAAGTGGTGGCCAACGGTCCCGATGGATTCCGCCTTGCCATGATCCAACGCTACAGCCCGCCAGCGACCAATTTGATTGCAGGCGCGACCATGTCGCCGATCCACGGCGGCGTACACATGGTGCGCGATTACGATGTCAGCCGGCGTTACCTGCTCGACACCTTGGGCTGGTCGGCGCGGCTCGAGTTCGTCATCGACAATCAGGCCGAGCCCGGCGCCGATGTGCTCGGATTGCCCTTGCCCATGGCGCTGACCGCCGTGCGCCGCATCGGCATGTTTAGCGGCCCGGGCGGCGGCGGCGGCATTGAATTGATCCATACCGTCGACATGTACGGCGTCGATTTCGCCGAACACTGCGTTGCGCCCAACGTCGGGTTGTTGTGCCAACGCTTTCCGGTGGCGAATGCCGAAAAATATGCCGCCGAAATCGCCGCACGCGGCGGTGCGATTTACGCGCCACCGTCACGCTACGAGATCGCGCCCATCGGCGAGGTCACGGCCTTCGCGGTGCGCACCCCCGACGGTGCGATCTTGGAGTTCTATCAGCCGGCGTGAGTGCGGTTTCGGCACGGCGTATGGCAAAAGATGGTGCCGACGGAGTGAATCGAACACTCGACCTACTGATTACGAATCAGTTG
>JAGREB010000006.1 GCA_020446775.1 Paracoccaceae bacterium | reverse complement strand
TTGCCGAAGTTGCCCTGCCCTTCGACCAGCGGATAACGCACGGCGAAATCCTGCGCGAGCCGCACCAGCGCGTCATACACCGACGCGTCGCCGTGCGGATGGAATTTACCGATGACGTCGCCGACGACGCGCGCGCATTTCTTGAAACCGCCCGCGGGGTCCAGCTTCAACTCGCGCATGGCGTACAGCAGACGGCGATGGACCGGCTTCAATCCGTCGCGAACATCGGGCAGCGAGCGCGACACGATGGTCGACAGCGCATAGGCCAGGTAACGCTCCGACAGCGCATCTTTGAGTGGCGCAATGCGGATCGGCGGCGCCGGCGGCCGCGGCGGCGGTGTCTGCTTCTGCTTCGAAGCGGCCGTTTTGCGGGCCGCGGACTTCTTAGCCATCAGCGAATCCTTCGGGAATCGGGCAAATCGAAAATCGTGCCGAAAAGTATGCGTAGAACGGCTCACCGCCGCGCCGCAGGCATCTCATACTAGGAATTGTATGTCACGCCGACAATGCGACAACACATTGCGGCCGCTATCAAATACCGAACCGGTTCAGCTTTGGCGCGAACGTTTCTGCATTTTGGATGCGAAATCTAGCGACGACCCGGGCAGCCCAAGCAATTCATTCAATTTTAACGAGAATTTCATTCGGGATAATATGTGATTTGACTAATCTATAGTTGTGTTTCTACCCTACTTTACCCAGGGATTTGGACCTGTTGAGCGAACCATAGGCAAGTTTTTTACGATACTTTCAACCTGAGCATGAGAAGGAGCCGTCGCTATGTCTCATAAGAATTGGAGACGCATCTTGATGATCTCTGCCGTCATCGGCATCCCCGCCGCCGCGTCGGCCGTTGTCGGTGGAGAGCCCACCGTACTGCCCGGCAGCACCGAGGTCGGTCAGCCGAGCCAAGGTAGCGATATGTGGACCCAAGCAATGACACAGCTTGGCCTGTTCCGGGCACATCGCGACAACTGCGAGTCGAGTACCGAAGCTTTCGTCACGGTCTATACAGATGATAACAGCGTTGATTTCGGGTTCTGCATTGATAAGGACGAGAACGCTGCAGGTAACAGCAGTTGGGATGACGCAAGGAATACCTGCATCGCATCCGGCAAACGTCTCCCCGAGCCGGGAGAATTTAAGGTCGCTTGTGTGCAGGCAGGAACGCTGGGGCTCAACAACATGACCGACAGCGATGCCGAATGGGCAAGTAATTTTCCAACACCGCTGCCGGGATCATCAACGTTTGGTATCGGCGTTCCACTCATGGGAAATCAAAGCTGCTTATACGGTGGCTATTCGTGGGTCGCCAACACGACGAAGTTAAACATCACAACCTCATTTCGTTGTGTCCATTAACGGCAACCTCGTCAAACGTAGCTATCGCTGGTGAATTCATACGCTAGCAAGCGATTGCCTCCCGAAAAGGAAACGAAAATGAATCTTCGGAAAACAACAATATTTCTTTGCGTCGGACTTTGTGCTTCCGCCGCGTCGGCAGAAGAATACATCCAATACTCGTCTCCCGCAGCGGGATCGGATGCCATCACCAATCTCATGGCCAAGGAAGGATTTTTCCTTGCCCATGAAGACAATTGCATCACCGGGCAGGAGTTCATTCAGATCTGGGACAACGAAGACGGCACCGACATTGGTTTCTGTATTGAAGAGAGCGAGCGCACTGCATCCGAATGGAACGACGCGCGCGCGACGTGCCTGGGCCTCAACATGAGGTTGCCCGAACCGAGTGAATTCAAGTTTGCCTGCGACAACGGTACGGCCGTCTCCGACATAACCGACGATTGGGAATGGGCATCCAATTTTGCCTCTCCCCTCGCGACGGACAGCACGACCCCACAATCCGGAACGGTCGTCCCAATTGGCGGCAACGGAAGTTGCGATTATGGATCGGTCGACTGGGCCACGTCTGATACGGGTTCGATCGGATCGCGCCCATTTCGATGCGTTCGGTAACCGCTCCGAAAACAGGCCCGGCAATTTATCGGTTTTCCAGGCTACGTTTGATTTAGCCGGTCAACTAATCGTTGCCGGGCGGCGGGAAGGTCGCGGCCGTTGGGGCCGAACAGGTGCGCGTCAAAAAAGTGCCCGGTAAGCGCCAGGGCGGCGGCGATATCGGGCGCTTCCGGGATCGTTTCGGCGTCGCGCAGGAACGCCGGGAGCTTGAACAGGCGCGGCGCGTAAACCCCTGCCCCTGCGGCCGACACCGCGCGTCCCGATTTCGGCGACACGAACGAGAGTTCGTCGGTCGTGCCGTTGACCGCGCACGACGTCAGGTCGAGGCCGAACCCCATCTCGGACAGAAGGAGCAGTTCCCATCGCGCGTAAGCAGAAGGCCCCGATGCGGCTTCGAACTGTGCCAGCAACTCAACCGTCGCCAAGAACAGCGCCGCGTGCGGTTCGCGCTCCGGCAGAACCAATTCCAACATCGCGCAGGTGGCAGAGACCGCGCCGAGATGAACCGGATCGCTGAAGGCTTCGGCGGCGTATGGCGCGACAGGCTCGCAGGTCAACGTGCCAAGTTGTTCGTCGAGCCGCGCGCGCCACCACGCCTTGACCAGATTGCCCGGTTGCAACAAGCCGCGCAGCCGCCGCCCGGCACCGCCTTTGACCATGCCGGCTTGCCGTCCATGCTCGGCGGTGAAAACGGAAACAATGGCGTCGTGCTCTCCATAGCGCCGCACGCCCAGGATCAATCCGCGATCTTCCCAAGCGACCGCCACGGCTTCGCCACCAAATTAGAAACGATTGAACAGGATGATGACGCCCGCGATGGCCCCGGCGAGCCCGATAAACGCAAGCACGCTGTCCATCCAAACGAAGACCGTGCCCCGGCCGCGGCGTACGGTCAACGTTCCCAACGCGGCCACACCAACGACCAAACAGATGACGGCAAACAGCTTCACGATGTCCCTCGGCGAATGAGCGATCAAACCGGACTTAAGCGTTGAAGTCGAGACCCCACGTTGAAAACAACCCGCGATTATTGCGCCAGTTTTCGTCGACCTTCACGTGAAGAAACAAGTGCACGCGGCACCCGAGCAAACTCTCAAGCTCGACGCGCGCGGAAGCGCCGATTTTCTTGAGCTTCTGGCCTTTTTCGCCGAGCACGATCGGACGGTGGTTTTCGCGCGAAATCAAAATCGTCTGATCGATGCGCACGCTGCCATCCTTGCGCTCGTCCCAACCTTCGGTCACCACGGCGCAACCGTAGGGAAGTTCCTGCCGCAAATTGAGGAAAATTTTTTCACGCGTCACTTCGGCGGCCAGCAAGCGTCCCGGCATGTCGGAAACGTCGTCTTCCGGAAACAGCCACGGGCCGGTAGGTACCCGAGAGGCCAGCTCGTTTTTAAGGGTCTCGAGACCGTCGCCGGTTTTGGCCGAGATCATGAAGATGTCGGTGAAAATCCCGGTCGCGTTCAAGGCCGCCGCCAGTTCCAGCAGCTTCGGTTTCTCGACCGCATCGGTTTTGTTGAGCGCCAACATCACTTTGCGCTCTGCTTTCTTGAGTTGATCGATAATCGCCTGGCTATCCCCATCGAGACCGCGGTGCGCGTCCAACACCATCAATGTCAGTTCCGCATCGCCGGCACCTTGCCAGGCCGCCGAAACCATCGCGCGTTCCAACCGGTGCTTCGGCCGGAAAATACCGGGCGTGTCGATAAAGACCACCTGCGCGCGGCCGAACATGGCAATGCCGCGCACCAAAGTGCGCGTGGTTTGCGCCTTGGGCGTCACAATCGACACTTTTGTGCCGACCAGCGCGTTGACCAAGGTCGATTTGCCCGCGTTGGGCGCGCCGATGACGGCGACAAAACCGCATCGCGTCGCGTCCGCCGTGCCTGCCGCTTCTACCGGTGTATCGCTCATGCTTCGCGGTCGATCAGCGCTTGCGCCGCCGTCGTCTCTGCTTGACGTTTGGTCCGCCCTTGCCCGATCTGTTCGGCATGACCTTCCACCGTCACGCCGACGGTGAACTGCGGTGCATGATCGGGCCCCGTCCGATCGATGACCCGGTAGGTCGGCAGCGGCAAACCCTTCCCTTGCGCCCATTCCTGCAACGCACTCTTGGGATCTTTCGGCGGGGCGACGGCCGCATCGATACGCTTGACCCAATGCGCGTGAATGAATTCTTCGGCGGCGCGCAAACCGCCGTCGCGATACATGGCGCCGATCACCGCTTCGCAGGCATCGGCCATGATGGCGTCGGTTTCGCCGGCATCTTGACCGGGCGCGGCCCTGACGTGATCGCCAAGCCCCAAATCCCGCGCCACGTCGGCGAGAACGTTCTCGGACACTAGCGCGGCCAATCGCTGCGCCAGTTCGCCTTCATTCTCGGCCGTGAACTTGGCGAGCAGCGCGTCGGCAATCACCAACCCCAACACGCGGTCGCCGAGGAACTCCAGGCGTTCGTTGGTGGCCCCGCCCGCGCCACGCCGCCCGCCCGTCAAGGACCGGTGCGTCAAGGCTTGGGACAGCAGGGATTGATCGGTGAAGCGATAATCCAGCCGCGCTTCGAGAACATGATGTTCGCCGGCCGCAGCCGACATGCTCAATGAATCCCGGTAAACATGCGGCTGAAGCGCGTCGCGAACGGCCAGCGCCAGATTTCCCACACCGCCGCCGTGCCGTCCGTCGAGAAAAACAGGAACTCGGCCCGGCCGACCAGATTTTCGGCCGGAACGAAACCGACCTCGCTCCGGCTGTCGACGGAATGGTCGCGATTGTCGCCCATCATGAAATAGTGCCCCTCGGGCACGACGAATTCGCGCGTGTTGTCGAACATGCGCGTGTCGCCTTCTTCCAGAATGTAGTGTTCTTTGCCGCCGGGCAGCGTTTCCTTGTACTGCAATTGACGCAGCACGCTGCCGTAATCGTCGGTGTATACGAAGTCATCGACGCGCTCGCGTTGCACCAGCTCCCCGTTGATGAACAGCCGGCCGTCCTGCATGCGCACCTTATCGCCCGGCAAGCCGATCAAGCGCTTGATGTAGTCGGTCTTGTTGTCGCGCGGCAGCTTGAACACGATCACGTCGCCGCGCTTGGGCACCGACCCGAAAATCCGGCCCGAAAACGGACCAAGGCTCAACGGAAACGAATGCTTGCTGTAGCCGTAGGAATACTTCGACACGAACAAGTAATCGCCGACCAACAAGGTCGGAATCATCGAACCCGAGGGGATGTTGAAAGGCTCGAACAGGAACGTGCGGATGATGAGCGCAATGCCGACGGCGTAGACCACCGTTCGCACGGTTTCCCAGAAGCCTTCCTGCTTCTTCGAGGCCGTCATGGCGCGCGATCCTGATGGAGATTCAACCAATGAATTCAATGCTTTCTACGAAGTCCGTTCCCCGCAGACGAGCCCCGGACGGCGATGGCTGGCATTCAAGCCAGCCCATGGCCCCAAAGTCAAGGCGTGGCGGGTGACGAAAGTGTCAGACTTCGGGACGCCGCGCTTAAACGGTTTGCCGCGCGCGCAAAGAGAACAGCCGCATGCTTCCAAATTTTTTCGGGAGATCCGTTCGCCCCACGTAATCGGTTTCGAACCGGCTTGGTGCGCGTAAAGCAAGGATGGCGGCAAATGGCTCACTGACATATGCCGTGCCCGGCAAAGCCACCGGCTCGATTCGGGCCGCGATAACCGTATGAGTACCGGAATAATTCGTTAGGCCGGTGAACGGATCGCGAGTGTCCGTCACAGGCCCGTAGTGGGCCCCGATGCGCAGCGCCAAATGATTTGGCAGTCCCGCGTTCACAAGATCGATTGCCGCCATTCTTGAGAGCAAAGCGATCGCTGCGGACGCGCCATCTTCCACGTGGTCGAAGACCATGTGAATGCCATCGCCCCATGTCGCAACCATGAGCGGCTGGTTCGGCAAACGGTGCACGGCGTCGGCAAGCGGCGTCATCACCTTTTCGGTAAACGCTTGTACGTGCCGTTCATCGAGCTTCGAGAAACCGGCGACGTCGGCGAATAGCATCGCTTTGAGTGTTCGCGGTCGTTCTTGACTTGAGGACACCGAACGGTTCGGCCGGTAACGCAGCCCCTCCGGGAATGGAATAATGGTCTGGGCGAGATTTGTCGTTCTCCAGCGCTCGACGTCGATTCCCGTTCCGGCGACGCCACCTGATGAAGCGCCATCCCAGGCCGCGACATGTACGGCCTTGGTGCGCAAGATATTGGCTTGGCGAATGGCCAACCCCATTGCGAAGTCGGCGCCAAACGCGAAGGTATCATCCTCTCCCATGTGCTTCTCGAATGTCGCTAAGCGAAGCGACCGGCAAGCCGCCCTGCACTCCTGATATCTGGACAACCACGCCGCGCCGAATGGCTTGACCGAAGCGTCTACAAAATCGTCCTCTCGCATCGGCAATACGACATGCAGCTCTGTGCCGCGCGCGAGCAACAATTCGGCCATCAAAATATCTGTTCCCGCCGCCAGGGCGCCGAATGCAAAGCCGGGCCGAATGCGGTCGAACGCCGCGGAAATCTCGCTTTGAAGCATTTCTTGCAGTCTTTTATCGCCGTCGGACGAAAACATGTGCCCGCCGAAAAAAATTGCGGGCGGCGGCCGATGGCGATCGAGCCAAGACGTATCTGTGCCCAGGGCGGCGCAAATCATCTCGAATTGCCGCAACGTACCGGCGTGTATGACAAAATTGCTCGGATCGGTTTGAATCGCGTCTGCCAGCAGCGCGCTCGCGGTCGGAATCTCGCCTAACAGCAGATGTGCCTCTGCTTGGGTTGCCCGTCGATAATAGGAATCTTCGGCGCTGAGCATCGACGCCCCGCCGGCCGAAACGCGCAAGCGCTCCGCGACAAAAGAGCGCGCTTCATCGACATCGCCCGCGATCAGGGTCATCGTTGCCGCGTTTATACCGGCATACGAACTCTTCGAGACGTCGAAGGCCTCCAAATATCGCGCGGCCGAACGGCGCGCGAATTGCCGCCGCGAGGCCCCGTCTGAAGCAAACGCGCGATCCTTAAGGAGGCGCGCACCGAGCGCGATTATGTCGTCGTGATCGCGTACCGTTTGAA
>JAGREB010000080.1 GCA_020446775.1 Paracoccaceae bacterium | reverse complement strand
CGCCGCCGTCTTGCCGCGCGCGCCTATGCCCGTACCGCCAACTACGACACCGCGATCTCGACGTGGTTCGCCGGCGAACTGAAGGACGACTATCCGCGCTGGTTTAGTTTCGGCGGGACATTGAAACAGACACTTCGCTACGGGGAGAACCCGCACCAATCGGCGGCACTCTACGTAACCGGACAAAAGCGTCCCGGTGTTGCTACCGCGACGCAAATCCAAGGCAAGGAACTCAGCTACAACAACATCAACGATACCGACGCGGCTTATGAACTGGCGGCCGAATTCGATACGCCGGCCTGCGCGATCATCAAACACGCCAATCCGTGCGGCGTGGCGCTCGGCGCTACATGCCTCGAGGCGTATGAAAAAGCGCTGGTGTGCGATCCGGTGTCGGCTTTCGGCGGCATCATCGCCCTCAACCGCGCCATCGACGGGCCGACCGCGACCAAGATCACCGAACTGTTCACCGAAGTGGTGATCGCGCCCGATGCAGACGATGCGGCGAAAGCCGCCTTCGCCAAGAAAAAAAACCTGCGCCTGCTTCTGACCGGTGCGATGCCCGACCCCCATGCCGCGGGCCGCGCGGTGCGCAACGTCGCTGGGGGTTATCTGGTGCAAAGCCGTGACAACGGCCACATCACCCGTAAGGACCTCAAGGTCGTCACCAAGCGCCAGCCGACAGAACAGGAACTCACCGACATGCTGTTCGCCTTCACCGTCGGCAAGCATGTCAAATCGAATACGATTGTCTACGTGAAAAACGGCGCAACGGTCGGCATTGGTGCGGGCCAAATGAGCCGGATCGATTCCGCGCGCATTGCCCACAGCAAGTCGAAGGAAGCCGCCCAGGCGGCGGGTCTGAAAGGCGCATTGACCGAAGGGTCTGTGGCGGCGTCGGATGCCTTCTTCCCGTTCTCCGACGGACTATTGGCGACGGTGGAGGCCGGGGCGACGGCGGTGATTCAGCCGGGCGGCTCGATCCGCGACGACGAAGTCATCAAAGCCGCCGATGAAAAAGGCCTCGCCATGGTGTTCACCGGAATGCGGCACTTTAGGCACTAGAGCATCGCGCCGAAAAGCGGGCCTCCGGCTTTCGGACAACGCGATGCTCGCTCTCGGTCTCGGTTAGTTCAGATTCTGAATCGGCACCGACTCTTGGCCGTAGTCCTCGATCAGGCAGGTCAAGCCGCTGCCGATGATGTCGATCTCACGCTTGGCGCCCGACGGCAAACGGAACGATATCTCGGATTTGGCTTCGTTGTATTCGAGCCTCACGCGCGTCACGCCGACGTGCTGAAATATGATCGCGCCACCCTGAAGGCAGGAAATCGTTTGCGCGCCGCCATAGGTTTTCGATCCCGAAAGCGGCGGCGAGATCACTTGCGCCTCGGCCACCGCGCTGGCTGCGCAGAACACCAAGGCAAACAGGACCCATCGCATCGTCTGCATTGCCGGAATCCTTCTATTGCGAGCCTTTGCCAAATCTTCGGGTCAATGGTGGCGGTTATGAGGCGGGCCTGGTTTCCTCCACACCGCGCAGCAGCCACAGCCCGGCGGCGAAGAAAATCATTACTGTCGCCAAACCCCAGCGCTGGCTGCCCGTGGCGGCTGTGGCCCAGCCAACCGCCAATGGTCCCAGGAACGAGATCACTTTGCCGGTCACCGCGAACAGGCCGAACATTTCATTGAGGGCTGCCGGCGGGGCGAGGCGGGCCATCAGCGTGCGGCTGGCCGCCTGGACGGGGCCGAAGAAACTGCTCAGCGCCAGCGCGCCGGCCCAAAACCAGACCTTGTCGGGCGCGACCAGGACGACACAGCCCAAGGCAATAATCGCCCAAAGACTGATGATCACCGCGCGCTTGGATCCGATATGGTCGTCGATCCAGCCGAAAGCCACCGCGCCCAATCCGGCGGTGACGTTCAGTGCGATGCCAAGCTGGATAACCTCGTCGAGTTTCATCCCGAACGTTCCGGCGGCGTAAATACCGCCGAAAGCGAAGATGGTGTTGACGCCATCGTTATAAAGCATGCGCGCGACAAGAAACCGCAGGATGTTGGGTTGCCGGCGCGCACTGCGAAACGTCGCGGATAATTGAGTGAGTCCCTTTCGCACGGCGGACAGCGGCGCGATGACACGGCCCAATTCGTCGCGGACGATCAGAAACAACGGCAACGCGAACACGGTAAACCACGCCGTCACCAAGAGCGCGGTGGCGCGGACCGGTTCGGCGGTCTCGGCGTCGAGGCCGAACGGCGGCGGTTCGGCGCGAATCAATCCAAACAGCGCCGCGACCAGGCAGAGCAGGCCGCCCGCGTAGCCGACGCCCCATGCCCAACCGGATACGCGGCCGATCTTGGCCGGGCTCGCCACCGTCGGCAGCATGGCGTTGTAAAAGACCTGGCCGACTTCGAAACCGATGTTGGCGATGACGACCAGAACCAGCGCGTAGATGGCGAACGAGGCATCGGGCGCGGCCCACCACAACCCGGCGGTCGCCACAACCGACAACAGCGAGAACAACGCGAGCCACGGCTTGCGTGGCCCGGTCTGGTCGGCGATGGCGCCGAATACCGGACTTAAAATCGCGATCAGGATTGCCGAAATGCTTTGCGCCGTGCCCCACCACGCCGTTCCGATCTCGGGCGTCGGAGCAATCGCCTGGGTGAAGTAGGTGGCGAAGACAAAAGTGACGATGACGGTGACGTAACCGGAATTCGCAAAGTCGAACAGGCACCAGGCGGCGATCGACCGCGATTCATTGGGTGCGCTCACGCGGCGTCTCCCAGGGCCTTGTGAATCCGCCATACCACATTCATCACATCGCGCGCCGCCGCGACGCTTGCGTCGGGTGTGCGATGCGCGCGGCAGGCTTCGGCAAAGGACGTTAATTGTAACGTCAATGCGTCGCGGGAATGATCGACCACCTGCATTGTGTCATCGGCGGACATGGTGCGCGCCGCGAAATCGACACTGAATCGATGAACGCTGGTCTCAATCACGAAATCACGCACGCGCGCTTGCGCGTCGCGGTCGGCGGTTAAGGTTGCCGATCCTCCGTCGGCAAAGGACAAACATGCCGTCACGCTTTCGGGACCGTGGCGCTCGGCGGAAACGGTAACGGGAACGGCTTTTTTCAGGGCCAGCACGATATCGATGTCGTGGCTCATGAGATCGCTGACAACATCAAGGGCGATGGCGCGTCCCGATGCCGGGTTCAAGCGCCGTGCGGTGATCTTGCAGGCCGCAAGGGGTGCGTTCAGTCGTGCTTGCAGCGCCGCGATCGCCGGGTTGAATCGCTCGATATGCCCGACTTGTGCGACGGCACCGCCGGCTTCAGCCGCGGCCGCAATCGCCGCGCATCCGTCCGGCGTTGTCGCCAGCGGCTTTTCGATCAGGCAATGCACGCCCGCGCGTAATAATGGTGCGGCGACTTGATCGTGTGTATCGGCCGGTGTCGCGATGCTGACGGCATCGACAATTCCAATGAGATCGTCGGAGGTCGCGACGGACGTACACCCGGTTTCGCGCATCACGGTGGCGACCCGCTCGGCATGGGTATCGACGACAGCGGTGAGTAGGGCGCCCGGCACCCGCTGCCAAGCGCGCACATGGTTCTGGCCCATGGGGCCCAGGCCGATCACGGCCACGCGCAACGGCGGGGATAAGGATGGATGTCGATCAGTCACGGAAACGCCGGTCTTGATGCCTATTCCGGCGTCGCGCGTGGCCCGGTCGCGATGACTGTGCTACACGTCCCCGGCTTGCGCCGGTTCGCCGATGCCGCGAAACTAGCCTCTGTACCGGGGCCATGCAACGAAGCTCCCGTGCTTGGCACCGGCCAAGACGTATCGGTCAAGACGCAACGGCCAAGACGGCCCCGATTTGGCCACAGTTGAAATGTTCCCCGCCACGGATCGATCTGCGATGCGCGATTCCACTGAAACCGGAGATACCGAAGTGCAGCGTGGGAGCATAAAGCCCGATCGCGCGCGAACCGGTTCATCGACGATTTCGCGGCTGGTGCGCGAGGCGATGTTGCCGCACCTGGGCCAATTCGTGGCCGCCGGTCTGTGCATGGTCGCGGTCGCCGCATCCACCGCGGCACTGGCATGGCTGATGGACCCGGTGGTCAATCGCGTCTTTATCGAACGTCGCGCCGACTTGTTATGGCCGGTCGGTCTGGGCGTGTTTGCCTGTTTCGCCGTCAAGGGCGTGGCGGCCTATGCACAAACCGTTCTGATGATGCGTGCCGGCCAAACCATTTTGACCGAGATGCAGAACCGGTTGTTCGCGCATATCCTCGCTATGGATCTCGCGTTTTTCGCCCGGCACAAGACCGGCGCGCTGATCTCGCGCCTGACCACCGACATCAACGCCATGCGTCAGGCGGTCTCGACCGCCGTCACCGGCTTCGGCCGTGAGGTATTGTCGGTCATCTTTCTGGTCGGCGTGATGTTTTATCAGGACTGGATTTTGGCGGCGATCGCCTTTGTCGCGTTTCCGCCCGCGGTTATCGGCGTCACCGGTTTGGGGCGGCGCTTGCGCAAGGTCACCGCCAACACCCAGGAGCAGACCGGCGCGTTCATGACGCTGGTCGAACAAAGCATCGTCGGCGTGCGGGTCATCAAGGCCTACGGGCTTGAAGCATATGAAGCGGCCCGCGCCGGGCAACTGACCGCGAAACTGCGCGACACGATCATCGGCGCCGAGCGGATCAAAGCGATTGCAAGTCCTTTGATGGAAACCCTGGGCGGCGTCGCGGTCACCATCGTCATTGTCTACGGCGGCTGGCGCGTGATCACCGACGTGACTTCGGCCGGGGCGTTCTTCTCGTTCATCACGGCGTTGCTGATGGCCTACCGCCCGATGAAAGCGCTCGCCAACGCCAACGCCCAGATCAACGAAGGCCTAGCCGGCGCGGATCGTCTTTTCACTATTCTCGATGCGCAGCCGGCGATCACCGACGCGGCGGATGCCGGTCCGCTGACCGATCCGGCGGGCGACATTGTTTTCGACGGCGTGACCTTTTCCTACGGCGAAGATGTCGCCGCGCTCAAAGAGTTGTCGTTCACGGCGGCTGCCGGCAAAACGACCGCGCTGGTGGGGCCGTCAGGGGCAGGCAAAAGCACGGTGTTCAATCTGCTCATGCGCTTTTATGACGCCGACCGCGGTGCCATCCGGATCGGCGGCCAAACCCTCGGCCAAGTGCAGGTGGCGTCGCTGCGCCGATCCGTCGCCTTTGTCGGCCAGGACGTGGTGCTGTTCGACGATACCGCGCGCGCGAATATTCGCTACGGCCGTCCCGATGCCAGCGACGCCGAAGTGGAAGCCGCGGCACGAGCCGCCGACGCGCACGACTTCATTGCCGCGCTTCCGAACGGTTATGACACCTTAGTTGGTGAACGGGGTCAGGCGTTGTCCGGCGGGCAACGCCAACGCATCGCCATTGCCCGCGCGCTCTTGAAAAACGCACCAATTCTACTGCTCGACGAGGCGACCAGCGCGCTCGACACCGAAACCGAACGCCAGGTTCAATCCGCCCTCGAACGGCTGATGGCCGGGCGGACGACTCTTGTGATCGCGCACCGGCTCTCGACAGTGGCGCGCGCCGATTGTATTTGCGTGCTCGATCAAGGCCGCATCGCCGATCAGGGCACCCACGACGACCTGATGGCGCGCGGCGGCCTTTACCAACGACTTTACGACCTCCAGTTCGCCGACCCGGTTCGTTCCAATCCGTCCTGACCACGCCGTGACCGCATCGCCCGACCAGCTGTTCGATCAAGCCGTTGCCGCCTACCAGACCGGCGACCGCGCCCACGCCGGTGCGCTCGCCAAGAAAATCATCGCGGTGGCGCCAAACCATGGCGATGCGCTCAATCTATCGGCGATCTTGGCCCAGGAGGGGCGCGATTTGGCGCAAGCCGAGACCCTTGCCCGCCGCGCCGTGGAAACCGCCGCAACAAATCCGATCTATCTCAACACGCTCGGTACGACGCTGCTGGCCCAAGGCCGCACGTCCGCGGCGGTCGAGGCGCTGCGCAAGGCCGCCACCGCCGCGCCGCAGGAGCCGGAAATCCTGTTCAATCTCGCCAATGCACTGCGTGATTTCGGCGCGGTCGAGGACGCGCTCAACGCCTATCAAAACGTTATCGCCGCCAAACCGGGCCACCTCGGCGCTTACAACAATCTCGCGCTGTTGATGAAAGCTTCCGGCGATCCGCAAGGCGCGGTGACGGTCCTGATCGAAGCCATCGCGCACGCCCCCACCGCGGCCGAGCTGCGCTTCAACCTCGGCAACGCCCTTCACTTGTCGCACCAGCTCGAACCCGCCGTGCACGCTTTTCAGAAAGCGCTCAGCCTCAAGCCGGATCACGTCCAGGCGATGGTCAATCTCGGTGTCGTTTTCAGTGAACTCGGCCGCAAGCCCGAGGCCGAGAAAATGTTTAAAGCCGCCATCGCGCGCGATCCCGACTTGTCGCAAGCTTACGTCGGCCTTGCGGATTTGGTCGACGACGGCAGTTTCGATGCGGTCGCCCATCGCCGCGCGGTGCTGGCGATGCGGCCTAACCTCGCCGCGATTCGTTCCAGCCTCCTGATGTGCCTGCATTACGCCGATAGTCCTACGCCGGCTGAAATTGCCGCCGAGCATCGCACCTATGGCGAAATGTTCGACCGGGCAGACGCGCCGGCTTACGAACGCCGCACAATCGATTGGTCGCCAAGCCGCAAACTCAAGATCGGCGTCGTGTCGGGTGATTTTCGTTTTCACGCCATGCTGTTCTTCGCGCTGCCGTTGTTCGAGGCGCGCGAAAAAGCGGCCTGGGACCTGACGTGCTATTCGACCACCGCCAAGACCGATCTCGAAACCAATTCGTTCCGCGCCGCCGCCGACCATTGGCGCGACGTGCGCCACTTGTCCGCCGGCGATCTCGCCGACCTAGTCGTGCGCGACGGGATCGATGTGCTGATCGACCTGTCGGGTCATGCGCCGCACAACCGTTTGCTGACCTTTGCCGCCAAGCCGGCGCCGTTGCAGGTCGCCTGGGGCGATTACGTCGATACGCGCGGCCTCAAGGCCATCGATATTCTGATCGGCGACGGCGTACATACACCGGATGCCGACGACGGCCGCTACGTCGAACGCGTCGTGCGCATGCCCGGCGATTACATCTGCTATCGGCCGCCGGCCAATGTACCGCCGGTCGCGTCGGCGCCGGTCATGGCGCGTGGGGCGATCACGTTCGGGTGTTTCAGCGAAGTGACCAAGATCGGCCCGGCGGCCGTCGTGCAGTGGGCTGAAATGCTGCGCGCGGTGCCCGACTCGCGCATGTTCTTCAACAACTATCTTTTTGCCGACGGCGCGCGGCAGGGACGATTGATCAGTTTGTGCATGGAAAACGGCTTGCCGACGGATCGTATCTCGTTCGGCACCGGCGGCACGCACGCGGAATTCCTGGCGCAATATGCCGAGGTCGACATCGTGCTCGACACCACGCCCTATTCGGGCGGGTTGACCACGTGCGAGGCGCTTTTGATGGGCGTGCCCTTGTTGACGGTTCCGGGCGAGCGGTTTTGCGGCCGTCACGCCGCCGCGCACTTGATCAATGGCGGCTACTCTGACGGCGTATGCAGCTCGGTCGCCGATATGGCCGGCAAAGCCAAGGCGCTTGCGGCCGATCCCGATAAACTCAATGCCCTGCGCCGGGCGCTCCGCGCGAAATTCCTCAAATCCCGAGTCTGCGACGTCGCCGGGCACGCGCGCGACTTCTACGGCATCTTGCGCGCCGAATGGCAGACGTTGAGCAAGGCGAAAGCAAACTAACCTGCGCCTTAGCGTTCGCCTAACCGGCGCTGAGGGCGCTGAGTTGCCGGTTGGCGACCGTGAGCATGGCCAAGCTGACGGTCTCGGCGGCGCGGATCTCGGCCAAGACCTGATCGAAGCGGTCGACCGGCGCTTTATTTGTCTCGATCCACGCGTCGATTGCCTTCGCACCCGTTGCCTTTTCGCCGGTCGCTTTCTTGCCCTTGGCCAAAGACAGCACCAGCTGTGTCAATTTGGTCTGGTGGGCGTAAAGCTCTTCGACCGCGGCCGACACCGCAAGCCGCTCCCAATGACTGGTGCGCGCCAAGTCCTCGGTCGAACGGCGCAAATCACCCAAGCCGAAGCGCGCGCCGACCAGGAAATACATCTTGGCCACATGCGGCACGGGTTGCTTCAAGGCTTCCGACAGGCGCCAGACGTCGTTGGCGGCGGCGATGCGGAACAGAAGCGCGACTTCCAGCGCCAGATTTTCCGGTACGCCCTTGGCCTTATAGGCGTCGGCGGAACGTTTCACATAACGCGCGACATCTTCCGACCACAACGAACCATAAGAACTGCGGAAGACATCGACGACGGGTTTCAGGCGCGCCACGGTCGCCGAGATATCGAGCGGGGCAGGAACATTGCGCAACAGCCATAAGGCGCTGCGCTCGATCATGCGGTTGATTTCGATGAACATGTCGTACTGGGCCGCCGCAGGCGCCTTATTATCGAGCACCTCGATCTTCTTCCAGGTGTCGCGCAGGCCGTAACAGATTCGCGTGATGATATAGGCCTTGGCGACTTCGACCGGTCCCATGCCCGAGCGATCCATCAAGGTGGTCAGGAAATGCGGCCCGACCCGGTTGATGAAACTATTGGTGACCGACGTGGCGACGATCTCGCGGCGCAGTTTGTGCGACTTGATTGCGGCGGGATATTTCTTCTGGATCGGTTTAGGGAAGTAGGCGAACAGGTCTTCTTCCGACACCGGATCGTCGGGCAGATCGCTGGCGATCAAACGTTCGTACAGCCACATCTTGCCGTAGGGCAGAAATACCGAGATTTCGGGCCGGGTCAGGGCGACACCCTTGGCGACCCGGTCGGCAAGTTCCTCGTCGTCGGGCAGGTATTCGATGGCGCGGTTCAGAAGCCCGTCGCGCTCGAACAGTTTCATGGTGCGGTTTTGCGCATCGAGCAGCTCGACCGCGCGTTGCTCCATCAGGCTGATGGTCATCGATTGCTGGTAGTTATCGCGCAACACCAATTCGGCGACCTCGTCGGTCATCTGGGCCAATAGGACGTTACGGTTGGCGAGCGTCAACTTCCCGGTCTGTACCAGTCCGTTCAGCAGGATCTTGATATTGACCTCG
>JAGREB010000079.1 GCA_020446775.1 Paracoccaceae bacterium | reverse complement strand
CCGATGTGCGCCGCTGAATGATGTAGGTGGTCCCCGGTTGGACATAACGTGGCTTCGACATGCCAGCGCACTTACGCAACCTTTGTGCCAACAACACCTAAGGTCTGGGAAGCTGGCTGGATTCTATGTCGACGCCAGGCAAGCCCCCTGGTCAGAGCACTTCAAGATGCGCCGCTATATTGAGGAAGAGTTACCCTCCTTGGTTGGGAAGTCTTTTCCAGTGGACATGTCACGGCAGGGCATTACCGGCCACTCCATGGGCGGTCATGGCGCGCTGACGATCGCGTTTAAGAACCCGGACCAATACAAGAGCGTTTCGGCCTTCGCACCGATCGCGGCACCCATGCGCTGCCCGTGGGGCGACAAGGCGCTGCCGCGCTATCTCGGCCCTGACCGAGAAACGTGGCGTGCCTACGATGCGACAGAATTGTTGGCGCGGATGCCGGACGCGAAGGCGCGGCCACGGTTACTGGTCGATGTCGGGCTCGCGGATCAGTTCCTGGGGCTTCAGCTCAATATCGATACCCTCGAACAGGCGTGCGCCGCCGCCGGGTATCCGCTGACGCTGCGCCGGCACGCCGGCTACGACCACGGCTACTACTTCATCTCGACGTTCATGGCCGATCATCTGCGCCATCACGCCGCGATGTTAGGAGAATAGATAACGAAGTCGAATTTCAGTGCTTCGTTTTTCGTTCGAGCTTACCAAAGAAAAAAAACGCTGCCCTCAAGGGGCGGCGTTTTTTAAACGGGAGACGAAGTCTCGCTATTTCAGGGCAACAGCGCTGCGGTTTTCGATGTATTTCAGCCACTGTTGGGCATCTTTGGCGCGGTCTTTCGACTTGAGCGCCGCATTGCAGGATGCGGTCGCGCTTTGCCATTTTTTCTGCTCGATCTGGGCGATGCATTTTGTCAGGGACACCGCGCCCGGATCCTTCAGGCCGCCCTTGTCGATCGCCTTGTCGCACGACTGTTCGGCGTCCTTGTTCATGTTCAACTGCAACTGCGCTTGGCAGAGGCGCATGTACAAGCCGCCGTCCTTCGCCTTGCCGGCCGCCTCTTCGAGCCACGGCAGCGCTTTCTTGTATTCGCGCGAATTGAAAAAGGCGTTGGCGATGACTTCGAGGTTTTCGGAGGTGCGCTCGACCGACTTGGCCTTGAAGCCCTTGTCCATGACGACCGCGCCCTTGTACGGGTTTTCGTTGAACATATAGAGGCGGGCGAGGCGAACGAGGTCCTTCTCGTCGGTCAGGAAGCCCATTTTGTAGGCGGCGTCGAAGATCGCGAAGGAGTCCTTGTCGCGGCCGAGTTCGTTGTAAATCGCGGCCAACTGAATCCAATAGGTCCGCGTGCCTGAGAATTTCACGACCAGCAATTCGAGAAGCGTGGCCGCGTCCTTGTAATTTTCGCGCTCGAGGTAAACGGCGAGCTGCAGCTGATACCAGTTTTCCTTGGGGTCTTGCGTGCTGGCGATCGCCTGCTTGATGTTCACCAGCGTCTGATCGTAATTCTCGAGCTGGAAGTACGCGGTCGCGATCAGCGCCAGCGCGTTGCCGTTGACGGCGGCCGGATCGGCCATCTTGCGCCATTGCTCTAGCTGATTGACGGCCTGCTGGTATTGCTCGACCACCATGTAGAGCTGGCCGAGGTTGTACATGGTCTGAAGGACCTGAGCGAACGGCAAACCAAGACCTTCGTCGGGGTTCGAAAGCTGAATGCTCTTGCGAAAGGCTTCGATCGCGCTCGGATAGTTTTCCTGCTCGGCATACAGATACGCATAGGTCTGCTGGATCGTCGCGCGTTCGTACTCGTTGAGCTTTTCGCTCAGATTGATCTGATCGAGCACCCGCTTGGCTTCCGGATAGTTCTTGGCCTCGATGGCCGCTTGTGCGGCCGTCAAGGCGTCGAAGGTCGGCTTGGTCATCGCCTGGACTTTGGTCGTCTTCGGCTTCACCGGCGCCTGTTCTTGCGCGAATACTGCGGTCGATACGGTCGCCGTGGCGAGCGGGCCGGCGGCAACGGCCAAAGCGATCGCCGCGCTGCACAAGCCAGAAATGATCCGGTTCGAGGTGATCATGGCGTGGTTCCTCGGTTTAGTTATTTTCAAGGTCGAAGGTAATCACGACCTGCTGGTTGTATTGCTTGACCGGGCGGCCGTCGTCGACCTTCGGCTTGTAGCGCCACCGTTCGAGCGCGCGGATGGCGGCACGGTTGAAGATTTCCGGCGGATCGGCGGCGATGACGACGATATCTTCGCAGCTGCCGGTTTCGTTGACCGTAAAGCCCAATTGGACCCAGCCCTCGATACCGCGGCTGGCGGCACGTTCGGGGTATTGCGGTGGCACGCGCACCAGCGGGATGGCTTCGCCATCCGACGGCGCTTCCAGGGAATTGCGGGCGCCGCCGAACTTGATTCCCATGTTCGGGTTAATGCCCATGATGCCCATCGCGCCCGGATCGGTCATCGAGTCGTTGCTGGTCGGCGGCGGCGGCGGCACGTCCTGTTGCTGAGGTTTCTCGGGCATTTCACGGTCTTTGGTCTGGACCGTTTCATCGCGCTCGATGCGGGTGAAATCGATCGCCGCGCCTTTGATCGCTTCCTGGATGGCGGGGATACCCGTCGCGATCAGGTATTGCATCAGCCAAAACAGGAACAACGTGACGATCAACGCGACCGGGACGGCAATGCCGATGCGGGTGGCTGGATTCATCTGTGTCTCTCCCCACAACTCGAGGGTGCAAAGAAAAACGGGGTGCCAGCCAAACCTGACACCCCGCGATTATACGCTCAATTTTCGTCCGTCGCGATAGCGACCGCTTCGGCACCGCCTGCCTTAATCTGGTTCATCACCTCGATCACGACACCGGCGCGGGCCCGCTTATCTGCTTGAAGAACAACGGAACCTTGCGGATTTTCGGCCAGAAGTTTCTCGATTGTGGCGCGGACCGCTTGGACGTCGGTTTCTTGGTTGTCGATCCACACCGCATCGTCCGCCGACACCGCGACAAGGGTCGAGACGCGCTGTTGCTCGACCCCGGTTTGCGCGACGGGACGTTCGACTTCGATGCCCGACTCCTTCACGAAGGTCGCCGTGACGATGAAGAAGATCAGCATGATGAACACGACGTCGAGCATCGGCGTCATGTCGATTTGTGCATCTTCCTGGCGATTGGCACTAATTCTATCGGCCATTTTCGGCGATCCCCTTAATTCTCGTTCTCGGCGATGGACACGCTGGCCGCGCCCGCTTGGCGTGCCTGGTCCATGACGGTCACGAAGGTTTCGCTTCGGGATTGTTTGTGGGCGCGAATGACGACACCCGCTTCCGGATCCTGCGCAAGCATGCGTTCAACGTTGGGCCGAACCGAACGGGCGTCGATTTCGCGCCCTTCCATCATGACGCCACCGTTCTGGTTGATGTCGATGACGATCGCTTCGTTGTTGGACTTCTGCTGCTCGACGTCCTGATCTTGGTTGCTCGAGACATCGAGGCCGGACTCTTTCACGAAGGTAGCGGTGACGATGAAGAAGATCAGCA
>JAGREB010000078.1 GCA_020446775.1 Paracoccaceae bacterium | reverse complement strand
TCGAAAACCCGATCATCAACCGCATTTCGCTCGAGGGGAACAAGAAGATCGAAGACGACAAGATCGCGCCGGAGATTCAGCTCCGGCCGCGCGTCGTCTATACCCGAACCAAGGTTCAACAGGACGTCGAGAAGATCCTCGAACTGTATCGGCGCAAGGGCCGTTTTGGCGTGCGCGTCGAACCAAAGGTGATCGAGCTGCCGCAAAACCGCGTCGACCTCGTGTTCGAGATTTCCGAAGGCAAGCCGACCTACGTTCGCAAGATCAACTTTATCGGCAATACGGAGTTCGATGACGGCGATTTGCGCGACGTCGTATTGACGCGCGAAGAACGCTGGTGGCGTTTCTTGACGTCGAACGATACCTACGACCCCGAGCGCATGAATTTCGACCGCGAACTGTTACGGCGGTTTTATCTGCAAAACGGCTATGCGGATTTCGAGGTTGTGTCTGCGGTGGCCGAATTGGCCCCGAACCGCGAAAGCTTTTATCTGACGTTCACGGTCAAGGAAGGCCCGCGCTACCGGCTGGGGAAAGTGGATACCGACGTACAGATCAAGGGATTCCCGGCGACGCAATTGACGCCGGATATCGTGACCAGGGCCGGGGATTGGTATAACGCCAAGGAAATCGACGACAGTATCAACAACATCACCGATACCGTCGGCAATGCCGGGTATGCCTTTATCGACGTCAATCCGCGCGTTCGGCGCAATGAACAAAGCCGCACCATCGACATCACTTATGTCGTCGAGGAAGGACCGCGTGTCTTCGTTGAGCGCGTCGATATCAAAGGCAACGTACGCACGCTCGATCGCGTGATCCGCCGCGAAATTCTGCTGGCGGAAGGCGACGCCTTCAATTCGGCCAAGATCCGCCGCTCGAAGGAGCGGTTGGAAAACCTCGGCTACTTCAAAGAAGAGTCGGTTAAGGTCGACACCACACCGTCCGAAGTCGCGCCGGACCGCACTATCATCACGGCGGAAGTCGAAGAGCAATCGACCGGTGAACTTCAATTCGGGATCGGGTTCTCAAGCGCGAGCGGTGCGTTGTTCGATATCGGCGTACGCGAGCGCAACTTGCTGGGCCGCGGTCAGGACTTGCGCTTGAATTTGAGTTTGGCGCAGCAACAAAGTCAGATCGATTTGAGTTTCACGGAACCGTACTTCCTCGACCGGCGTGTCGTGGCCGGTGGCGACTTGTTCGCAACCCGGCAGGATTACGAAGACGAGGCCGGATTTACATCTGAATCGCTCGGCGGTTCTTTGCGGTTCGGATTTAACTACAATGAATACCTGTTCCAGCGGTTTAGCTATTTGCTGTCTTGGACCAAGCTGACCGGCATCAGTTCGTTCTCCTCGCAATATGTGCGCGAACAACAGGGTACGGCCGTCACATCGCAGATCAGCCAAACGATCGCCCTGGACCGCCGCAATAACGTGATCGACCCAAGCCGCGGCTACTACATCAGTCTGAGTACCGATTTGGCGGGACTTGGCGGGACCGAGAAATTTATCCGCGGCAGCATCGGGGCAGGTTGGTATGCCGAGCCGTTTGACGGCTGGGTCCTCGGGGTCACGGGGAACGCGGGCTACATCGTCGGGCTTGGCGACGACATCAAAATATATCAACGATATCAATTGGGTGGGGTTAATCTCCGCGGTTTCGACGATTTCGGCGCGAGCCCGCGCGACGCAACAACCGGCGACGCCTTGGGCGGCGACTGGATCGCGACCGTGACCACGGAATTGAAAATTCCGCTGGGTCTACCCAAGGAAATCGGGATCACGCCTAAACTTTTCAACGATTGGGGCGCGGTCGGTGCCCCCAAGGACTTGAACAAGCGGCTACAACCCATCAGTATCCTGCAAAGTCAACAGTTTAGGGGTTCGGCGGGCATCGGCGTTGAGTGGGAATCGCCCGTCGGTCCAATCGATATTGACTGGTCGCCATTTGTCTTTAACAAGCAGCCGTTCGACGACAGGCAAAAGTTCCGCGTCAACTTCGGCCAGCGTTTCTGATCACTTATTCCAACTCCAAGGACTGCAAAATGAACAAGACCCTTAAGCGCCTTATCGTGTGTGCGGCCGTTGTGTTGCCTGTGGCGGGAGCCGGGCAAAGCGCGCTGGCCCAAGCCGAGCGCCAACCCACGCCGATCATCGGCGTGGTCGATACCGATCTGCTGATGCGTGATTCCTTGGCGGCCAAGGGTGTTCGCCTCGAGCGCGACAAATTCGCCCAGCAATACCAGACCAAGGTTTCCGAAACCGAACAAGCGCTGCGCAAGGAAGATCAGGAACTCGCGCAACAGCGCGGCGTGATGTCGCCCGATGTGTTCCAGCAACGCGCCCAAGACTTTCAGAAGAAGTTGGCGGATTTCCAAACCCAAGTCCGCGATAAGCAGGAACGGCTGGAATATTCGTTCCAACAATCGATGCAGGAAATCGGCAACACGATCATGGTCGTGTCGAGCGAAGTCGCGAAGGAACGCGGGGTTAACGCGGTACTCGCGCGCAGCCAGATGATGATTTTCGATCCGTCGATGGACATGACCAAGCAGGTCCTTGAAAAACTCAACGTCAAACTGCCGTCGGTCGAGTTCCAAAACCCGGATACGCTTCAGCGCGTCGACGATGCCGGTAACCCGGTTGGCGACGCGGCGGCACCCGCCAAGAAGTAATACCTTTCAGGCGTGCACGATGCCTGATCCGCGATTTTACCACCGCGCCGGTCCATTCGAACTCGGCGCGGTGGCCAAAGTCGCGCATGCCGAATTACAGGGCGATTTTGATCCGCGGGCGCCGCTCGCCGATGTAGCGAGCCTGAGGTCCGCGGGCGCCGGCGACGTCGTTTTCCTGTCCACCGAGAAACACGCCGCCGAACTGGTGTCCGGCGCGTGTGGGGCTTGCCTGGTCTCGGCGCCGCTTGCGGCCAAAGTCCCGAAATCGGCCGCTGTGCTTGTCACCAAAGATCCGCGCGCGGCGTTCGCCGACGTGGCGGCGATGTTTTATCCGCCTGCACTCCAGACACTTCCGGCTTCGGAACACATTTCAGCCGACGCGCAAATTGCGCCGGATGCTGCGCTTGCGCCGGGTGTCGTTGTTGGGCAAGGCGCCGAGATCGGGGCGCGGACGCGCATCGGCGCCAATACAGTCATCGGCCGCGGCGTAAAAATCGGCGCGGACTGCGAGATCGGCGCCAATGTTACCCTTCAATATTGCATCGTCGGAGACCGCGTCCTGATTCACCCCGGCGTTCGCATCGGTTCGGACGGGTTCGGCTTTGTGACGACGGCGGTGGGCTTGCGGAAAATCCCTCAGCTTGGTCGGGTTTCAATCGGTAACGACGTAGAGTTGGGCGCGAACTGCACCATCGATCGGGGCATGCTCGACGACACGATCATCGGCGACGGCTGCAAGTTCGATAACTTGGTCCAAATCGGTCACAACGTCGTCATGGGACGCAACTGCATCGTTGTCGCCCAGGCCGGAATTGCCGGAAGTTGCACCATTGGCGACGGCGTCGTGTTCGGCGGGCAGGTGGGGATCGCCGACCATGTCACAATCGGCGACGGCGCGCAGATCGCTTCGCAATCGGGGGTATCGCGCGATATCCCCGCCGGCGCCATCGTCATGGGTTATCCGGCCAAACCGATCCGTCAATTCTGGCGCGAAGTCGCCGCTATTGCGAAATTAACCCGTAAGCCCTAACTGGCGCGGTTGACCACCTTGGCGAAAAACCCCTAAAAACAAGCGGCTAACCTCCGATTCCGGCTAGGACTCAAGGCTATGGACGGCCAACCCGCTTCCGAGACGTGCCAACAGGTCGATATTCACGGCATCATGCGCATGCTGCCGCATCGTTATCCGTTCCTATTGATTGATCGCGTCGTCGATTTGATTCCTGGCGAAAGCGCCACTGGCGTCAAGAATGTCACCATCAACGAACCGTTCTTTAATGGCCATTTTCCCGGCTATCCGGTGATGCCGGGTGTTCTCCTGCTCGAGATGATGAATCACACCGCTGGCTATCTGCTGCTCGGGCTCAACAATTTCGGCCGGCTTCCCT
>JAGREB010000077.1 GCA_020446775.1 Paracoccaceae bacterium | reverse complement strand
TCGTCGCGCTTGAAATAGATCTTGGCCCCGCCGTGATGCGCCGTCAGGCGCTCGGCGAAATAGAGCGGGCTGGGCCGGCCGGCATAATGCGTCTGATAGTTTTTCAACTCACCGTGAAATGCCGGATCGGCTTTGGCCGCCGTGTACGCCTTGTCGAGATCGAGAATCAACGGCATCAGCGTTTCGGCGACATAACGGCCGCCGAACACGCCAAAGTGGCCGTTTTCATCGGCACCGGCGCGGTAGGTGTTGGGGTCGTTGATCAGCGACATGACGCGATTTTCAACCGGATTGCGGATCAAATTCTGGGCGACTTATAGGCATTTCCGCCCGGAGTGAATAGCGCTTTTCCGGCCAAAACGTGCACGCGCGGCCTAACCAGGCGCGTGAACGGCCTTGATAAAGGCGCGGATTTTCGCAGCGCTCTTTCGGCCCGGCTTGGTCTCGACGCCAGAAGAGACGTCGACCGCCTGGGCGCCGGACGCCTTGATCGCAGCTTTGACATTGGCCCTGGTCAATCCCCCGGCCAGCATCCACGGCGTCGACGCCGTAAAGGCGCGCATCAGCGACCAATCGAACGGGACGGCGTTACCGCCGGGACGGCTCGCATCCTTGGGGGGTTTGGCGTCAAATAACAACCAATCCGCAACGTCCGCATAATTGGCGGCAGCCATGACGTCGCGAGCGGACGCAATGCCAAGGGCTTTCATCACCGGCAAGCCGGTCCGAGTCCGGACGGCGGCGACGCGCTCGGGCGTTTCGCGTCCATGAAGCTGAATCATACCAAGCGGCACATCGCGCAAGGTGAGATCGAGTTCGGCATCGGTCGGATTGACGAACAGTCCGACAGCCGTCACGCCGCGCGGCACGTTGTCCGCGAGCTCGCCCGCCTTCTCGGCCGTGACGAAACGCGGCGAGCGGCGAAAAAAATTAAAGCCGATATACGCCGCGCCGGCCTCGACGGCGGCATCGAGCGTCGTCGGTTCGGACAGTCCGCAAATCTTGACGGCAATGGTCACCGTGAACCTATTTCGAATTGAGTGTCTCAGTTATGCCGCGAGTTCGGTGACGATCCGCTTGGCGGCGGCCGCCTGATCTTCGGCGTGGGTGATCGGTCGGCCGATGACGACGTAATCGGCGCCTTGAGCAATCGCCTCGCCCGGTGTCATGACGCGCTTCTGGTCGTTGGCGCTCGCCCAATGCGGGCGCACGCCCGGCGTGATCAGTTTGAAATCGGGACCCAGATCTTGGCGTAGCATCGCCGCTTCGTGCGGCGAGCAAACCACGCCGTCCAGTCCCGACTTTTGCGCGAGCGCGGCCAAACGCCGCACTTGATCGGAGGCCGTCCCGGACATGCCGATCTCCGCGACATCCTGATCGTTGAGGCTGGTCAAAATCGTAACGCCAATCACCAATGGCCGTATAATTCCGCGCGCCGCCGCCGTGTCGGCCGCCGCTTTGGCCGCCGCGGTCATCATCGCGCCACCCCCGGCAGCGTGAACGTTGATCATGTACGGCGTGAGATGGTTCACGATCGCTTTCGTCGCGCCGGCCACGGTGTTGGGAATGTCGTGCAGCTTGAGATCGAGGAACAACGGCAAAGCACAGGCACGCGCCACGTCGGCTACGCCTTTCGGGCCGTTGGCGTTGAAAAACTCGAGGCCCAGCTTGATGCCGCCGATGGAATCGGTAAGCCGCGCCGCCCAGGACGTCGCTTGGTCGCGGTCCTGGGTATCGAGAGCGCAGAAAATCGGATTGCGAGGCGTGATGTGTGAAGTTTTCATGGCGCGCGTCATATCACAGACCCGGGCACCCTGCACCGCCCGTTGATCGGGCGCGACACCGAGACAGCGACACGATTTTCCCGGAGCGGGACCGCAGGGGAACCGGTCCGCTAAGCAGCGGCCGAACCGGAATCGGATTTGGCCTGGGCGAGGCTGTGCTCGAGGTCTTTGACGCGGCGGCGGGTTTGGCGCAATTCCCGGCGCTTGGCGCCGCCGGCAAGCCACATCGCCACCGCTCCGCCAACGAATCCGATCAAGATTGCGACCAGAACGGCGGCATAAATTCCGACATCGATCGAATAGGGCAGCGGCCACAATTCAAGCGTGACGGTGGCCCGGTTCGAGATGGCAAACAGAACCACGGCGACCGCGACCGCAAGGGCTATCAGGGTTGTGATCAATCTCACAGCGAACCGCTCCCGCGCCGCCGGGGCCCACTTCGGAGCTTACGAATTCAGCATGTCCCGCAATTGCTTGCCGGTCTTGAAATAAGGCACGGCCTTTTCCGCCACGGCGACGGAATCGCCGGTGCGCGGATTGCGGCCGATACGGGAATCACGATGTTTGACCGAAAACGCGCCGAAGCCGC
>JAGREB010000076.1 GCA_020446775.1 Paracoccaceae bacterium | reverse complement strand
GCACGAGCTTGTAGCCGGGATCGGAAATCAACGGTGTACCCGCATCGCTGATCAAGGCGACCGCGTCACCGCCGTTCAGGCGCGCCAGCAATTGCGGCCGCATCTTCTCCGCATTGTGCTCGTGATAAGGCACCGTCGGCGTCGCGATGCCAAATCGCGTCAGCAACACGCCGGACACCCGCGTATCCTCGCAGGCAATGATGGCCACATCCGCAAGCGTGCTGCGGGCGCGCTCGCTGAAATCGCCCAGATTGCCGATCGGTGTGGCGACCACGTAAAGGCAGCCGGGCCCCGCCGCGGTCCGGTCGGATTTACTTGCCGCATCGCCCGGTTTAGTGTCGCCCGCGGCGCCTTTTTCGCGCCCGCTTTTCCGCCGAGACTGATGCCGTGACGATTCCATTGACCCTCGCAGACACCATTGTCCGATCATTCCCAAGCCGGCGCAATCTCGCCGCCGCCTTGGCGGGGGTGTTCTTTCTGGCCGCTTGTTCCGGCGGGTCCGCGCCGCCGCCCGCGCCGGCCAATCGCGCACCCGCTACGCCTGCCGCCGCGACGACCGCAGACACACAACCGCCGTCGCAATTGGTCGCGGGCCGTGACGGAATGTCGCCCGCGCCCGATCCGGCCGGCCTCGATCGTATTGCGCTGTTGGTGCCCCTGACGGGGCCGTCGTCGGCCATCGGACAAGGTCTACTCAATGCGGCGCAAATGGCGTTGTTCGACGCCGCCGATGACAAGTTCGTCCTGCAAGTTTACGACACCCGCGGCACGCCGGACGGCGCTGCCGAAGCTGCCGCACTTGCCGTGTCGCACGGCGCGCGTCTAATTCTCGGCCCATTGTTCGCGGCCGAGGCCAAGGCCGTCGCGCCTCAAGCCGACGCAGCCGGTGTCAAAGCCATCAGTTTCTCGACCGATCCTTCGGTGGCCGGCGGTTCGGTCTACGTGATGGGGTTCCTGGTCAGCGAACAAGTCAGGGCCATGGTCGACTACGCCGCATCGCGCGGCTTGAGCCGCATCGCGGTATTGGCCCCGAACACCGTCTATGGGCAAAGCGTCACCGATACTCTGACGACGGCACTGCCGGAAGTCGGTGCGCAACTTACCCGCGTCGCCTATTTCGATCCCACCGGCAGCGATCTCGAAGACGTCGTCAGGCGGCTTGCGGATTTCGACCGGCGCCGCGACGCACTTGAGCGGCAGCGCGCGGAGCTGGCGGCACGCGGTGACGACGAAGTTTCGCAGCTGGCGTTAAAGCGCCTCGAACGGCTTGAAACCACCGGCGACGTCGAGTTCGACGCGGTTTTCATCCCCGAACAAGGCGCGCGTTTGGCCCAAGCCGCGTCGCTGTTGTCATTGTTCGATGTGGAACCGGGCCGCGTCCAGCTGTTGGGAACGATGCTGTGGAACACACCGGGATTGGGCCGCGAACCGGCCTTGATCGGCGCGGTTTATCCGGCGCCCGATCCCGTCGCCAACCGCGATTTCGCCATGCGTTATCGCCAAGTCTACAACGCCAATCCGCCGCCGCTTGCGACCCACGGCTACGATGCTGCCGCACTTGCTGCTGTGCTCGCGCGCAGCGATGCCGCCATGCCGTTCGGCGCGGACGCGGTTACCAATCCAGTTGGATTTGCAGGGGTCGACGGAATCTTCAGGCTCGGCACCGACGGTCTCGCGCAGCGCGGGTTCGCCATCATGCAGATTTCGCGCGACGGTGCGGACGTGATCCGGCCCGCACCGACCACCTTTGCACCGGCGCAAGTTTCGCTGGCCCGTCCTTGATCGAGCGATGGCAGAGCGGTTTTCCGGCTATGGTTTTGCCGGATTGGTGCTTTTCGACAAAGCGTCCTTGAGGGGCTGTGCCGTGCGCAACTGGTTCCGCTCGACAATCACGCGCGGATCGTCGTTGCCGACACCGTAGACCGCCGCGTTCCAATCCTTACGCGGTTTAATCACCGCGCCTTCAAGGGCGCCGCCCGCGAATAGACCCGCATTGACCGAGTACGCGACGATATCGTTGCCCACATTACTCGTCGTCGCCGCTTCCGCGCCCGCGCCGACCGAGCCGACCGAAATACCGACGCTGCCGCCGACCTTGAATTCGTCGGTCAGCATGGCGTCCATGCCCTTGTCGGTCAGGATCATGAACACAACTGCCGAGGACTGCATGCCCGCTTGCAGGCCGATGCTACCGGCCGTCATGCGGTAGAACGCCGGGTCGCCGTATCCGTCGCCCGACATATTGCGTTTGAGCAGGACACCGTCGCCGTAGCTGCCGCCCAGAATGAACCCGGCCTTGTAATAGGACGGGATGATCAAGACGCCCTTCGCCTTGGCGAGCATCCTGTTCATGGTGTCGGCGGATTTCTGTTCGCCGCGGACCCGGTCGACGGTGATTACGGATTCCTCCATCGTGATCCGCGCATCTTGCGCATCGTCGGCGCGCGCCACTTGATGGACCGCCGGCATCGCCACGCACATAGCTGCCGCCGCCAATACGCGTTTCACCCAAACATGCATAACTGGACTCCGTTTCCCGCCATTTCCGGTACGATCAAAGGATCATACGCCAAAATCCGGCCGAAATCGTGTCATGATTGTGTTGGATGGCGCGCACGTTTCCCGCGCCGGCGGAAATCAATAACGTTCGCGGCGCAAACTATCGATATAGCGGCCCTGGAACAGCGTGATGCCAAGCTGCTGACCGACTCTGACGGCCGCATCTGAGTCGCAGCGCGCCAGGATGACGCGGCCTTTGCGCCGCTCGCGGATCAGCGCCTTGAATTCGTCGGCGCGCGGCGTGCCGATCATCGCCGCCATGTCCGTCGACCAGCTCAACTTCGCGAAGCCCGCCTGGAGGCGGTTGGTATCGGCATAATAGAAAGTGTTGGTCGTCAATCCGTCGAGGCAGATGCGATAGCCGCGTTCGTGCACGAAATCACGCGCGAAAATATAAGACGGCAGATCTGAGAAAATATCCTCGAGCCTGAGTTCGAGCACCACTTCGCCGGCGCCTTGAGTGAAATTTTCGTCGAACTCGAGGAATTCTTCCGACAGAAGCGTCGCCACGTTCAGGTTCACGCTGAAACCTTCGCGCAACAGCGAGCGATCGTCCCGCCGCCCGATCTGCGCCATGACGCGCTTATCGAGCGTCTGGGTCAGGCGCTGGAACAGCCACGGATTGGCGAGGAAATCGGTGCCCGGCATCAGCGTTTCGCGCAAATCCCCGATCGAAACGAACACCTCGGTAAACACGACTTCGGTCTTGCCGTCCTCGACGAACGCGCACACCGGCTGCCGGCGCGTAAAGCTCGACAGGTCGACGCGGGCCAGCGACTCTTCGGCGCGCGCCAATCCCAAGGGCGTCATCGGCTGGCCGCGCTCGCGGCTGGCGCGATGGGTCTCGTGTTCGGCGACCAATTCCTCCAGCGATTTCTTGACGATGCCTTCGTCGCCGACTTGCCGTTGCGCGAACTCGACAAGCTTTCCGTACTCGGTCGAGAGGTCGAACCAGCTCGCAAGGCGGTTTTTATGCGGGTCGAGCTTGAACTTGACCAACAGCGGGTCCGCGCCCCACAGGCGCAGCAATTTCATCACGCACTTTTCGATGGTGCCGGATTCATGCACCTCGAACATCACCATCAGATCCGAGTTGCGCAGGCGGTAAAGCCGCGCGGAGCGGGTGCGCGTCAACTCGTCGAACGCGGTTTCTGCCGCCAGCAGGGCCTTTTTGTCGCGATTGTTGGGTTGCAACCGGGACAGATGAAGACGGATCACACCGCGCGATGCCGGCGATGCGGCGATGGCGCGCAAATCCTCGAGCAGCCGGTGCTCGTGGCTTTCACCCAGCGGGTGCGTCAGCAGGAAATCGGGCGCGTCAGCTTCGGACATCGCGTTACCTTGCCCCCGCCGCTTTGCGTTTGCCGCGGCTCGGCTTTCCGAAGGCGTCGAGGAAGCGGCCTTGGAAAATGTTGATTCCGGTGCGCACGCCCCACTCCAGCGCATCGCGCGAATCGCAGCGCGATAGAACGACCCGTTCGGCGCCGACCTGTTGAATCATAAAGGCGGCCGACCGGTCGCTCGACGGATCCATCATGTCGGCCAATTCCGGCGCCCAAATCAGCTTGGCGTAATCGGGTTTCAAGTGGCCGACATCGAGGTGCTTTAGGGTTTGCGGGGTCAAGCCATCGATCAGCAGCGCATGCCCCATTTGTTCGAGCGCGCTCTTGACCTCGTAGTAAAGCATCAGGTTCGACAAGACATCGATCGACTGAACCTCGACGATGATGCGCTGGCCTTTTTCAATCCGGTTCAGAAACGCCGAAAATACGGGTGTCGTCACCGTCTCAAGATTCAGGTTCAGGCTGACCGCCGGTACGCCGCGCGCGTGAGGCGCGTGCACCACGACTTCAAGCATGCGCAAGTCCATCGTCCGGCTTAAATCCTGAAACAGCCAGCGGTCGCCCAGCAAATTGATCTGCGGTGCCATCTGCTTTTGGATATCGCCGACCGACATGAAGAATTCGAAGAATTCAATTGCCGCTTCGTTACTCGCGGGATTGACGCGGCAGGCGACCTGGTCGCGCACGAACGGGATGATGTTGGCGTGCGCCAGCCGCTTTTGCAGGTCGTCGAGGGTCGCGGGCGTCAATACCGGTATCGCGGCGGCGTCGACCCGCGGCGGCATCTTTTGCGCCATGTTGCGCAACTGTTGGGCCGTGTGAATCGCAAGCTGTGCGTCGAGGCTCAGATCGAACCACAGCACGAAGCGGTCGGGTTCGCCGGGCGGCGTTTGGGTGATCGGGTCGCTCTCGAAAATCGTCCGGATGCGGTCGCAGATATTGTTGACGTCGCGCTGCGCCGTCGGGCTGACGATCAATACGATATCGTCGTTACTGATCGGGAAGATTTGGACCTGGCGCCCGCTTTCCAGCATATGGAACATGCGGGTAATGATCTTGATCCGGACCGCCGTCCGGTTCGGGGCCAGCAGCTGGGACAGCCGCAAATGAACGACTTTTCGGCCCTCAGGATTACGGCGAATGCGGTCGAGGGTGTCGACCAGCAAACCTTCCTGATACCCCTTGGCGCCCTGGCCATACATACGACAGACGTTCCCCGCTCGGCTCGGGCGCGATCTAAGCCACGCGCACCGCGCGTACGTTCATAGCTTTAAGGGCCGCCCCATTCCAGCATGGATTGGCGCCAGCCCGCGCAAGGCCACCATGGTAACTATTTGGAAAAGATTAACAAATAGCTTGTGGTCGAAATCGGTCAGCCCCGTTCGCGCCCAAACCGGGCGAGACGCTGACCGGCGGGTGGAACCTCCCGCTGCCGGGGGGTATTGAGGCACGAACATGACATTCGGAACACGCATTGTCGTTACCGGCGGCGCCGGGTTTATCGGCTCGCATTTATGCGAGCGCCTGCTTGCCGACGGCCAGGAGGTGCAGTGCGTCGATAACTTCTTCACCGGCCGACGCCAGAACATCGTGCATATGCTCACCCACCCGATGTTCGAGCTGTCGCGCCACGACGTCACCTTTCCATTGTTCGTCGAATGCGACGAAATCTACAACTTGGCGTGTCCCGCATCGCCGGTGCACTACCAGTTCGATCCGGTTCAAACCACCAAGACTTCGGTCCACGGCGCCATCAACATGCTGGGGCTGGCCAAGCGCACCAAGGCGAAAATCCTTCAAGCCTCCACCAGCGAGGTCTACGGCGACCCGATCGTGCATCCGCAAGTCGAAAGCTATCACGGCAACGTCAATCCGATCGGTCCGCGCGCCTGCTATGACGAAGGCAAGCGCTGCGCCGAGACGCTGTTCTTCGATTATTACCGCCAGCACCGCACACGCATCAAAGTCGCGCGGATCTTCAATACCTACGGCCCGCGCATGCTGCCCAACGACGGCCGTGTCGTGTCGAATTTCATTGTCCAAGCACTCAAGGGTGAATCGATCACGATCTACGGCAACGGTAGCCAGACCCGCTCGTTTTGTTACGTCGACGATCTGGTCGACGGATTGATCCGCCTGATGAATTCCGAAGACGCCATCACCGGGCCGATCAATCTCGGCAATCCGGTCGAAAGCACGATCCTCGAACTTGCCGAGAAAATCGTTCGCCTGTCCAAGTCCAAGTCCAAGATCGTGAACAAACCTCTGCCCGAGGACGACCCGACCCGGCGGCGGCCCGACATCACCCGCGCCCAGGAACGGTTGGGCTGGCAGCCCAAGGTCGCGGTGGACGACGGCCTCGCGCGCACCATCGCTTACTTCAAGACGCTCATGTCATGAGCGAGTCGACGCCGTCCGGGGCGCATCCGTCGCTCGCGCACTATCTGGTCGGTTTCGCCGGCCGGCGCATTCTCTGCGTCGGCGACGTCATGGAAGACCGTTCGATCTACGGTGAAGTACGGCGCATTTCGCCCGAGGCTCCCGTGCCGGTGGTGCGAATCGTGCGCGAAACCCGCGATCTCGGCGGCGCCGGCAATGTCGTGCGCAATCTTGTCGCGCTCGGCGCGTCTGCCGCCTTGGTCGCGGTGATCGGCGACGACCGCGCCGGCAGCGAAGTCACGGAACTGCTCGCCGCCATGCCGGCCGTCGAACCGTTCCTGCGCGTCACGCCCGATCGCGAAACCACCATCAAGAACCGCTTCTTCAGCCTCGACGGACATCATCTTCTGCGCGCCGACCGGGAGTCGATTACGCCGCTCAACGACGCCGACGAGGACGACCTCACCCGCACGGCTATTGCGCAAGTGCCCGTATGTGATGTCGTGCTGTTATCCGATTATCGCAAAGGCGTCCTGAACCGGGGCCTTGCCCAAGCCGTCATCGCCGCCGCGCGCGCCGCTAACAAACCGGTGGTCGTCGATCCCAAAGGCAGCGATTACAGCCGTTACCAGGGCGCCGATGTGATCACGCCCAATCGCGCCGAACTGGCGGAAGCCACCGAAATGCCGGTCGAAACCGAGGCTGAATTGATCGCCGCCGCGCAGATGTTGTGCAAAGACATCGGTGTCGGTGCGGTCGTGGTAACCCGCTCGGGCGACGGTATGTCGGTGGTCACCGCCAAGGGCGAGGTTACTCATCTGTCCGCCGAAACCCAGGAAGTGGCCGACGTCACCGGCGCCGGCGACACGGTTGTCGCCGCGCTGGCGGTCGCGATCGCGGCCAAGGTTCCATTGGTCGATGCCGCCAAGCTTGCCAACACCGCCGCCGGCGTGGTGGTGGCCCGCCACGGTACGGCGGTTGCTTCATCGCACGACATCGGCGCGGCGCTGCTGCACCGCGATCTGTCGGTCGCGGAACAAAAATGTGTCGACTTGAATGAAGCCGTGCGCACGGCCAAGGCGTGGAAAGCGCGCGGACTCAAGGTCGGGTTCACCAACGGTTGTTTCGATTTGCTCCACCCCGGACACATCTCGCTGTTGGCCCAGGCGCGCGCGGCGTGCGACCGGTTGATTGTCGCGCTCAATAGCGACGAGTCGGTGCGCCGCCTGAAGGGCGAAGGACGGCCGGTCCAGACCGCTGCCGCCAGGGCGGCGGTGATGGCCTCGCTCGCGACGGTCGATTTGGTGATCATTTTCGATCAAGATACGCCCATCGGTGAGATCACCGCGCTGACCCCGGATGTCCTGATCAAGGGCGCGGACTACAATCGCGATACCGTAGTCGGCGCCGACGTGGTCGAACGCCATGGCGGCAAAGTGGTGCTGGCCGATCTGGTGCCGTCGTTTTCGACCACGGCCACAATCGCCGCCCTCAAGCGCGCAAACGGCTAGGGCCGCGGGAAAGGGAATCAGAAACGCCATGACAACGCTCACACACCGCGTCGCGACGATTTCCATGTGCGCCTTGCTGGCAGGTTGCGGCGCCGGTGCTTCGTTCTTCCCACCGGTCGAACCGGGCGCGGACAATCCCGGCGCGCCGCAAATCCGTCAACCGGTATTGCCCGAATATCTCGTCGGCTGCCGCGGCCATGTGCTGGTGCCAGCGCTGGGCATGACTTTAGTTCCCCGCTACGGCCAGCCGCCGCCGGCCGGTCAATTCCTGCGCGAGGAAAATCTAACCGCGCCCTATCGCATTATTCGTGCCGGTGACAGCATCAGCGCCGAACACAGCCCCGAGCGGCTGAATGTCGAAGTCGATCGCGCCAACCGGATTATCGGTCTGGCGTGCGGCTGATCTTTCCCGCGGTCAAATCTTAGAGCCTAGGATCGACGACCGTCGAAAGGCGCTGCCCCGCCAGCAGCGCGAACCTCAGCGTCAAGGCTTTGCGCCGCGCCGTGTGCAACTTGTGCACCGGTGCTTGGCGCACCACCGTGGCCGAGTGCGCATCGGCAATCACGACACCGGTATCGCCGGGCAGAATCTGCCAGGGAAATTCCGGCGGCACCGCGAAAGAGAACGCGTCGCAGAACGGCACATACTCGAGCCACTTGGTGTCCGAGCGAAAATCGTTTTGCGTGCTCTTCACTTCGACCATGACAATGGTGCCGTTCGCGTCGAGGCCGACCACGTCGGCGCGCCGGCCATTGCCGAGTTTGAATTCGCGCAATGTGGCGAAACCCGAATCCTCCAACCAGCGCGAGACGCCGCGGGTGACGGCGGCGGTGATCGCCGCCGGATCGTTGGCCAACGCGCCGGCCCACGGTTTGACGCGCGTCGCATCGCGCCGGCCATGTCCCGCCCGCCCGCCAAAGGCCGGGTGCGCCGCGAATCCGCGTTGTTGCGCCAGCTTGCTCATATCCCTGGGCGGCGTCCGAATGTGTTCATGCAATGTTCCCCGGCCGGCAATTTAACGCCTAGCTGCCATGCACGGCAAGCAGCGCAACCGGAACAGATGCGGAATCCCGGCTTCGGGTCGTGGGCGAAGTTGCAGATTTGCGCCTTTTCCTAGGCGGATACGGCGGTTATGGTGCGCCGCAATATGGCCGGTCCACCCGCGCCATTGGCGATTTCAGAGCGTTGTGAATACGGCCGCGTCCCATGGTTCAAGTCATCCGCGCCAAACTGCACGGCCTGCGCGTCACCGGCGCGGACCTGCACTATCACGGCTCGATCACCCTCGACCCCGAACACTGCACCGCGGCCGGAATCTACCCGACCGAATTCGTCGAGGTCTGGAACAAGAACTCCGGCGCCCGGTTGTCGACCTACGTGATTTTCGGTGAACCCGGTTCGCGCTGTTGCATCTTGAACGGCGCTGCTGCGCGCACCTGTCAGCGCGGCGACGAGCTGATTATTGCCGCTGCCGACAACGTTGCGCCCCAGGACCTCTACACCCACAAGCCGAAAGTGGTGACGTTTCTGCCCGACAACGCCATCGACCAAGTGTTGGCCTACGAAGTGTTCAAAAGCGACGCGCGCGATTTCGATTTTCGCATCGTCGACCTGCAACCGTCGGCCGCCGGGGGCACGGCGGGCAAGGGCAGCGTGACCAACTACCCCTATGTCGATATCCGCGCCATTCGCGAAGACCTGAAAAAGTCCGGTATGAATCCGGCCGAGATCGACGGATTCATCCGCAAGCACCTGACGCGTTGAAGCGAACAAGCGATCTTCTGTTCCTCCCCCTGCACGGGGGAAGTAATAAAACGCATGAATAACGAACTCACCCTCACCCCAACCCTCTCCCGCAAGCGGGAGAGGGTGCCGAGCGGCGCGAGGCGGTGAGGGCAATTTATGTCTCGTGTTTAATCCGCTCCGGCTCTTGGCACAGTCCGTGTTAAGCTGAACTCATGCCGCCGACTGTTTCTCTGCCCATGCCGCCGCTGCCGCTGGTCACACGGCGGTTATCGCTGCGCGACTACATCGAGGGCGACGCCGATGCCGTTGCCGCCTATGCCGTCGACCAATCCTATTGGCAGAATCAGGGCACGGAACTGCCGCGGCCCGAACAGATCAAATCCCTGGTGCAGTGGGCGGTCCAGGAACAAAGACTCAGCACCCGGACAAACTATTACCTCGCCGCGACGCGCAAGGATTCAGGCGAACTGATTGGCGAGGCGGTGTTGCGCATCGTCAATCCCGAGGCGCGCCAGGCGGAACTGGGGTTCGGCGTGGTGCCGAAGCATTGGCGCCAAGGCTACGCGACCGAGATCGGAAGCGCATTGCTCGACCTTGCCTTCAATCATTTCAAGCTGCACCGGGTCGCGGCGCAATGCGCGCCCGAAAATAAACCGTCGATCCGCGTGTTGCAAAAGCTCGGCATGGCGCGGGAAGGGTTGATCCGCGATGTGTGCTTTGCGCGCGGCCGCTGGTGGTCGTCCGCCGCCTACTCGATGCTCGAAAACGAATACGCCAAGATCAAAGGCGTCCAGCGGGGATAGACGCGCTCACCACCCGGTGGCGATGCGTTCGACCAACTGCTTCATGGTCGGGATGAAGCCGTCCTTGTACCAGGGGTCTTGGCCGAACCTGTACGCATTGTGCCCGGCGAACATCAGCTCGTTGTCGAGGTCGCCGTCGTGGGCGATGTTCTGAAGCGTTTTCTGGATGCAGAAGCTGCGCGGGTCGGCTTTGCGGCCGGTGTTTCCTTCCTCGTTCTGCGACCAGTTCGAGAAGTTGCACGCCGATAGGCAGCCCATGCAGTCGGTCTGATCCTTGCGGATTTCCTCCGATTTCGGCGGCGTGACGAAGATCAGCGTCGAGTCCGGCGTCTTCATGGCTTCGGTGAAGCCCTGCGCAAGCCAGGCCTCGGCGCGTAATTTGTCGGGCCCGGTGACATAGACATCTTTTTTGCGCACGCCGATGTTGAAGGCGGCGGTATGGGCGCCGACCGGTTCCGGCGTGAACGGAATCTGGCGTTCGCTGCGGTCTTCGAGTTCGCGGATATAGCTGTTGCGCACTGCTGACGAATAAAACCCTGTCGGGCTGAAGCGTTGCAACAACACGTCGCCGTGTTTCAGCGTCAAAAGCCGCTGCTTCCACTTGTCCGGAATCGGGCTCTCTTTCGTCACCAAGGGGCGCGTGCCGAATTGGAACGCAATCGGGCCGACTTCGGGGTTGTCGAGGAAGTGTTCCCATTCCGACAGCCACCAAACGCCGCCGGCCATGATGATCGGCGTGTCTTTCAGGCCCGCTTCGGTCATTACCTTGCGCAGCTCGACGATCCGCGGATACGGGTCTTCGGGCTTCAGCGGGTCCTCGGAATTCGAAAGCCCGTTGTGACCGCCGGCCAGCCACGGGTCTTCGTAGACCACGCCGCCCAGAAGTTCGGAAAACTTATGATAGGCGCGCTTCCACAAGGCGCGGAA
>JAGREB010000075.1 GCA_020446775.1 Paracoccaceae bacterium | reverse complement strand
TGGCGTTCGCTCAACAAATTGAACGCCGTTTCCCATTGGGCGGCGTACGGCGCCCAAGAATCCGCGGCGCCATCCGCGTCGCCGGTGATCCCGATCAGTTCGAAAATAGTGGTCGGTGTTTGAATTCCTTTCGGGCGAATGCGATCGATCGGTCTGAAAACAAATTTCTCGCCTCAGAGGGACTTGATCGCCTCGGAAGCCAAAATTTCGGTTCCGTAGTTTTTATTCAGCCCTTCGATCCGCGAGGCGAGATTGACCGAGTTCCCGATGACCGTGAAATCCATGCGCTTCGCGGATCCGATGTTCCCGACGATAACGTCGCCGCAATGGAGGCTGATGCGGGTGGCCCAAGGGTGTTTTCCCGTTTGTTTCCAATCCTCGACCAGTTTGCGGCTGGCGTCGCGCACGCGCAACGCGGCCCGGCAGCATTGTTCGGCATGCTCGGGCTGGTCGACAACGCCGTTCCAATAACTAAAGATCGCATCGCCGACGTATTTATCGATCGTGCCGCCTTCGCGAAGTATCTCGGTATTCATCACGTCGAAATATTCCGACATGTCCTGGAGCAGCAGTTCGGGTTCTATTTGCTCGGCCATTGTCGTGAAGTTCGTCACATCGGTCATCAGCAGAGACGCTTTGCGCCGTTCACCGAATACAACGGCTTCTTCGGACGTGATCGTCCGTTTCACGTGCGCTTCGGGAACAAACCGACAAATATTTTGGAACGCTGTCTGTGCACGCCGAAACGAATTGGCAAGTTCGCGGACTTCGAGAATGGCGGAGCGTAATGAGGTCGAAGAACTAAAATTGAGCCGTAGTGTTTCGTCGGCAAGGTTGCGTAAAACCCGAAGGGGCTCGGAAACCTTACGCGCAACAACAACAACCAATGGCACGGCGACGATCAAGGTCGCCGCGATCAAGACCAGAACGCTGAACAAATTTTCGCGCAAGGGGCCTTCAAGACGATCCAGCGGTGCCGCGATGCCGGCATATAAGACAACCGACGTGGCTTCACGGAATTCGATGGGTATGACGGTGGCAAAATACGCGCGCCCTTCAATCGAAAGGGTTTTACCGGAAAACGGGCCGTTTTCCTCGAACGCGGATACAATCGCGTCATCCAACGCGCGGCTATTCGGCTTCGGTTTGGCGGTTTTCCCCGGTTCTGCGCCACCCGTGCCTGAGTCCGGCTCGTTGCTTCCGTAACGGATTCCGTCGTCGCCGAATACGATCAGGTGCTCGTCGGCGCCATCGCTGACTTGATCCAGAATTTCCGTGACGTCGCGTTCGCCGATGTCGACTCCTATTGAACCAGACTGGCGGCCATAAAAACCAATCACAAATGAAATACGCGCGCCGACCCCGCCGGGGATAACCCGGCCAATCCACGTCAGCGCGCCGCCATTATCGCGGCCAATTTGATACCAATCGAGATTCGTGACATCCGTTGTCGACGCGCTGACGCTCGTCTCGTTGAAGAGCGCCATGTCGCGGTCGCGAAACTTGACGGTTTGCGTATAAGTCCCATCGTCATTCGGCGTAACGGTGACGATCGCGTATTTCGCGCCGGCCGGCGGCGTATAATACCGCGTGTCGGGGATATCGGCGATCCGCGAAACCGAAAAATAGAATTTGTTTGCGAACCCGATTTTCAGATTCACGATCCAAGAATAATGCTCCAAGGTCGAGAGCAGCGATTCTTCGATGTCGCGGACATCCCCTTCCATCAATGTCGGGGATTGAGCCATGTTCAACGCAAAGAATTGCGGACCGTCGAACAGGGACTCAAGCCGCGCGGCGATCGCGTTCTGGCGTTGGAAGAATAGCTGCCGGCCTGCGACCTGAACGGTCTCGTTCGCCTTGACCCAATAGCCGACGGTGAACCCCGCCGCGAGGACGGCGCTAAACAACCCGAGGCCGATTAATATCGCCGTCGCGAAAGTGATTTCGCGAGGGATGAAGCGGCCCGCCAAGGTTTTGATTTTCGGGTTTGTGTCGTCCAACGTCTTCATGCGCTTAAAGATATTTCCCCGGAGCCCCGGCGGGCGGGGGAAACGCCAGCCTCAAGAGCCTGCTCGAGCCCGCGTACAACGGCGACCGAACCACGTTAGGGTTGTAGTCGGAAGAGGATAAGTCAAGGTGCGCAAATGGCTATGCCGCCTTGGACGCGCCGCCGAGATTTACCACGTTTGGCACCAAAATGCGTGGCTTTTGTACGTGTTATGCGCGTTTGCCTTCGCGGCCGGGAAACAGGGGGAGATGAAATCCCGATTGGCCGGGAACTGGAAAAAGATCGCCCAGAACCGCGCGCCATTCCAAGGCGGCATCGACCAGTTTGCTTTGATCCGAGTGATGGTCGGCCAGGGTGACGCGCCAGTAGGCAGCTTTGGCTTTAGCATGCCACGCGCTATCGATCTGACACACGGTTTGCGCCCCCGCAGGGCGTAACGTCACCGGTGTGCGCTTGCGCCCCCACGCCCAAAAGTCGATCAATGCCTTCGCGAGCGGGAACGGGCGCGGCGCCCCGGTGTAGAAGTCCTGGACCAATAGCTCAAGCGCGAAGGACGAGATCGGCGCACGGACATGATTCCGCCACGCCTTAAGTGCGGCAAGCAACAGGCGCGGCCGCCCGTTGTACAGGCTATCGGCCAACCGCAACGTCGCCGCCTCGGCAACGGGATTGGTGACGCTCCATCCCGATGCGCGCGAGAGAGTGACGGGGCCGGGAACCAAGAATCCGCCCTGGTAGGGACAACTGGGCATAACGCGAACATGCCCGGCGACGCACGGTACCAGGACACCGCTTTTATCGTCTGCAATCACCGCGTCGGCATGATGCTGCTTCAAGACCGCCCATATCGTTTTGAGGGCGTCTGCCGATTTCGTCGGCCGCAGGCGCGGCGGTAAGACATAAAGCAAATCGATGGTCGTAATGGGTGCAATGGCGATGCGCTTGCCGACGCCGCCGATGACAATGTGATCGATTTGGCCGGCCGCGAGGCTGTCGCGCGGGTAAAGCTCGGCGCGGAGTTGTACGGCGACATCGTGTGCCATGTCGCGGGCGGCGACGTAGGCTTGAGTCGTCGGAACAACGCGGCGCAGGAACGCGCCGAAACAGGCGGTCAGGTCGCGGTATTCTTCATCGGGCGGCGGAAAGCCGGAAATCTTGACCGGATCGGCAACCTGGAAATCGGATAATCGGGCGGGCAGGGTCATGGCGGTGGCGGGCGTCAGTGGCTACGCACGCGCGTCATGGGCAAGCCCTGATCATGAACATCCTGTTGTGCCGCCGCATGTCACACACTTCAGGCACGTGCCATTGCGCACCAAAGTGAAGTTGCCGCATTCGGGGCAGGAGTCGCCCTCGTAACCTTGAAGCCGCGCGATGTTGACCGCGCTGGTACGGGATTGAGTGACCTCGGTTACGCGCACATTCAGCTCGACTTTTTCCGACAGCGCGGCGCTGCCCGACTGTTGGTACAACGCTGTGGGTGCGGTCACCGAGCCAGGCCCCGGTCCGGATATCGACGGGCCGATATCGGTCGGGTCCATCGCCATATCGCCCGAGGGTCCCGGTCCCTTTTTGCCCGCAGGCTTGAGAAAATAGAGATTGCTCGAACGGATATAGCCTTGTGACACGGTTTTCTCGGCGATCTGCAAAAGCTTTTCCGATTCGACCCCGTCGCCGACGGAATCCGGCAAAACGTCGTGCGGTTCGACGTGGGCCAGATCGTGCCGGCCCAAGTAGGAAATCGCCAGTTCGCGGAAAATGTAGTCGAGGATCGACGTCGCCATTTTGATCGACGCATTGCCTTCGACCGTGCCCGCCGGTTCGAAACGGGTGAACGTGAAGGCGTCGACGTATTCCTCCAGCGGCACACCGTATTGCAGGCCAATCGAAATCGCGATGGCGAAATTGTTC
>JAGREB010000074.1 GCA_020446775.1 Paracoccaceae bacterium | reverse complement strand
ATAAGGGCGGCCCAACGTCGCCGGCGTCCGGTAAGCTTGACGCGCTGATCTACGTGATCTCGGGCCAGCTGAAATTTACGCAGGACGGCGTCGAGGTGATCGCGAATCCCGGCGACGCGATCCGCGAAATCGCGGGCGCGAAACATTTTTGGTATCGACTGGAAGATTCGTCGTTCGTCGCCACCAGCAGCCTGCCGGTCGTGCCGTTAGCGTCGGCCAATTAGAAAACGGCGAGAATTCGCTTTTCGAATTTGGGCGGCTTGCCCAGCAGCGCGATCGCCAAAGCGCCGGCTGCCAAGACCGGCATGATGATCGTCAACGCGAAAGTATAGTTGCCGTAGACGTCGAACATGCGGCCCAAGAACAGCGGGCCAATGCCGACCCCGGCATAGAATAAGACGAACATCCAGCCGTAAACCTTGCCGTAGGATTTGAGGCCGAAATATCGCGCCGCCAAATAGGGGACAAGGTCGACTTCCGACCCCGCCGCGAGGCCAAACGTGATCGCGGCCGCCAAAACGAACGGTGGCGACAAGGCGCCGGTGGCGAGTAAACCGCAACCAATCGCGGGTAAAATCAGAAACGTTCCGGCCACGTACGGCGGATGAAACCTGTCGACCAAGTATCCGGTGGCGAGCCGGCCCGCGATCACTGCGGCGCCGATCAACCCGGCATATCGCACGGCAACATCGCGCGACACGCCGGAATCGGTGAGCATCGGGATGAGGTGAACGACCAGGGCGGACACAGAACCGCCGATCAACGCGAACGCCAAACCGATCTGCCAAAACCTGCGCGATTTCAACACATCTCGAATTTCGAAGCCCGATTGGGCGACATAGGGCCGCACAGTCGCTGGTTTCTCTGGGCTCGCCTTATGATCGTGGCGATTTTCGAAGAATAAGAGATAGATCGGGATGATCGCCAACGCGGCCAACACCGCCATGCCGACATAGCCCGCCTGCCAACCGTTGGAATCGATCAGACCGCCAATAAGCGGCGGTGTGATAATGCCCGCGACACCCGATCCCGTGAGCGTTAATCCCAGAGCCAGACCACGCTTGGATTGAAACCAGGTCGCGACGCCGCGCGTCCATACCAGCGGCGTAGTTGCGCAGCCAGCCAGCGCCAGCAGAAAGTAGGCGAGGTAATAAATCGTGATGCTGCCGTTCATCTGCGTCATGGCAAGCGCAGCGATGGCAAATGTCGCCATCGACGCCAGTCCGATCTTGCGCGGCCCGAACCGGTCGACGATGTAGCCGATGAAAGGCGCGGTCAGCACGTATCCCAAGGTCAGGAACGTTTTCGCCGCCGATGTTTCCATCCGCGACCAACCGAACTCATCGGATAAGGGGCCCAGGAAAACGCCAAGGCTGTAGGTGTTCACACCCGTCACGCCCGCCCCAACGCCAAACGCGGCGGCGAGCACGACGGTCCAGCCGAATTTGAATTCGCTTGCGTGCTGCGATGATGTCGTGGTCAACGGTGAAACGCTTGAAATGCTTGATCCCCAAGGCACTGTTGCACGATTTCTCGCCCGCAGGAAAGAAATCTCGCTCATGGTCGCCATCTGACCGCCGCCGGTTCAGGCAGTCCCGGCGTTCGCGGCGTCCCATTTTTCATGCAATTCGATCCAAGCGTGCTCAGCTGCGTGGAGTTGAGCCTCGGCTTGTGCCAACTGGGCCTGGATCTTGATGACTTCGGATTTGCCCCTTTCGTAGAGCTTTGGATCGGCCATCAAGGCGGTTAGGCGCGCTTTTTCGCGCTCGAGTTTCGCCACTTCAGATTCGGCTTTGTCCAGTTCGCGTTTCAGGGGCCTCAGGGCGGAGCGGCGGTCGGCGGCGGCCTTGCGCGTGTCCTTGCGGTCATTACCTGCGCCGGAAGATGCCTGGGCCGGGTTTTCGCCACCGGTCCCACGGCCGATCAACAAGGCGCGGTAATCGTCCATGTCGCCGTCGAAGGGCTCGACCTTACCCCGATCAACCAGCCAAAACCGATCGACGGTCAATTCCAGGATGTGAGGGTCGTGGCTGATGATCACGACCGCGCCCTCGAAGGCGTTGATCGCGTCGATCAATGCGCGGCGCGAATCCATGTCGAGGTGATTGGTCGGTTCGTCGAGCAGCAGCAGGTGCGGCTTGACGCAGGACATCAGCGCGAACAAGAGCCGCGCCTTTTCACCGCCCGACAAGTTCGCGATTTTGGTCTCGGCGCGTTGCTGGGAAAACCCGAAGTGGCCCAAATGCGTCCTCAGCTCGACGTCGCGGTCATCCGGCCGTCGCCTGCCGAGCTCGATAATCGGCGTTGCGCTCAAATCGAGTTCATCGGTTTGATGCTGCGCGAAATAACCGACGCGCAGCTTGCCCGACTTGCTCACGTCACCGTCCATCGGCGCGAGCCGTCCGGCCAGCAGCTTGATGAGCGTCGACTTGCCGTTGCCGTTGGCACCGAGCAGTGCGATGCGGTCGTCGGGATCGATCCGTAATGAGAGCTTCTTGAGCACCGCCTTGCCGTCGTAACCCAGTGTCACGTCGTCGATGGCCACGATCGGCGGCGCGAGCGCACCGGGTTCCGGGAAATCGAAATTGACGGCCCCGTCGTCGCGTTGTTCGGGGATCGGCTGCAAGCGCTCGAGCATTTTGATGCGCGACTGGGCTTGTTTGGCTTTCGAAGCCTTGGCCCGGAATCGATCCACGAAGCTTTGCAAATGCGCGCGTTTGGCCGCTTGCTTGACGCGGGCTTTTTCGTTTAATTCCAACCGCATACGCCGCGTCTCTTCGAAGCGGTCGTAGCCGCCTTGGTACAGGGTCAACTGCGCGTTTTCGAGGTGCAGGATTTCGGTCGGGACGCGGTTGAGAAGATCGCGGTCGTGGCTAACCAGCAGGATCGTGCCCGGGTAGCTGCGTAGATAGTCCTCGAGCCACAGCGTCGCCTCGAGGTCGAGATGGTTGGTCGGTTCGTCCAGCAGCAATAGATCCGGCCTGGTAAACAGCAATGACGCGAGCGCCACGCGCATTCGCCAGCCGCCCGAGAACGCGTTGCATGGCGACCGCTGCGCATCTTGGTCGAAGCCGAGCCCCGCCAGGATGCGTGCCGCGCGCGCCGGGGCGCTGTGGGCCTCTTTGTCGTGTAGCCGGGTATGGATGTCGGCGATACGGTGCGGATCGGTGGCGGTTTCGGCTTCGGCCGTCAGTGCCGCCAATTCGCGGTCGGCGCCCAGGACGGTTTCGATCAAAGTTGCGTCGCCCGACGGCGCGTCTTGGCTGGTGATGCCGACGGACCAGCGCGACGGAATCGAAATCTCACCGCTCTCCGGCGACAACGTACCGGTGATGAGCCTGAGAAGCGTCGTCTTCCCGGTGCCGTTCCGCCCAACCAAGCCGACGCGGTGACCGGCATTAATCGCCGCGCCCGTGCCGTCGAGCAGCACGCGTGGGCCGATGCGATAAGTCAGGCGGTCGAGGCGCAACATGGGCGGTGTCGATAACCGTGCGACGAAATACGGTCAAATCCCATCAGGTCTGATTCATAAAAATAGCTTGCTATTATAAAAGCCCGTGGCCGATTCTCGCAGCCTGCAGCGCGGGGGATAACGGGAACCGGTCCAATATGAAGCGATTTGGTGGCTTCTCGCCTCTACGCTACACTTTACCTTCACGCGTGGCGCCGCGCCGCGCTTGTGCCTTCGGGGAGACCACCATGAACAGCCGCGTTCCGCCATCCGTCACCGCAGCGCCTGAGCAGATTTCGAAGTCCGAAATGCCGGCGTCGGCTTTTTCGCGCCGTGCGATCATGAAGATGAGTGGGGCTGGCCTGGCGCTCGGGGTCGTGTTGGCGCGGCCGTTGGGCGCGCAGGCCGCAAAAGGCGCGGGCGACGAATTCAGCCCAAATGCGTTTGTGCGGATTTCGCCGGAAGGCAAAATTCTGATTTATGCGAAAAACCCCGAAGTCGGGCAGGGTGTAAAGACATCGCTTCCGACCATCATCGCCGATGAGATGGATGCCGCTTGGACGGACGTGGTGATCGAGCAGGCGCCGATCAATTCGGCGCTGTACGGACGGCAAGTTGCCGGCGGTTCGACGTCGATCCCGGTCAATTGGGACATTTTGCGCCAGGCCGGTGCGACGGCGCGCACCATGCTGATCAACGCGGCAGCGAAGCGCTGGAAAGTCGACCCGGCTGAATGTACGGCGTCCGAAAGCAAAGTGCTTCACGCCGCCAGCGGGCGTTCGTTGACTTACGGCGAGCTGGCCGAAGATGCGGCGAAACAAGACGTTCCGGCGGCCGAAACTCTGAAACTGAAGACGCCGGATCAATACACGTTGATCGGTACACGGATCGGCGGCGTCGACAACGCCAAGATCGTATCGGGAGAGCCGGCGTTCGGGTCCGACCATACCGTTCCGGGAATGTTGTACGCGGTCTATGAGAAGGCCCCCGCCGTCGGCGGCACGGTCGCCCGCGCCAATCTCGATCAGATCAAGGGTATGCCCGGTGTCGTCGATGCATTCGTGTTCGACGGCAAAGGCGGCGTTGCAGACCTGAAGCCAGGTGTGGCGGTTGTCGCGGAATCGACATGGGCGGCGTTGAAAGCCAAAGCCGCGCTTCAAATCGAATGGGATGAAAGCGCGGCGTCCAAGGATAGTTGGAGCGGCGCGGTCAAGACCGCGCAGGATTTAGCTTCCAAGCGCGGCGACGAGGTTTTCAAAGCCGGCGATGTCGACGGCGCGTTTGCCAGTGCGGCCAAAACCTTGTCCGCGTTTTACACGGTGCCGTTTCTTTCGCACGCGCCGATGGAACCGCAGAATTGCGTGGCGTCGTATACCGTGGATGCTTCCGGTGGTGACGCGATTGAATTGTGGGCACCGACGCAAACGCCGGAACGTGGCATGCAGCGCGTGGCGGAGATCCTCGACATGCCCGAAGAGCGGGTGACCGTGCACCAGATGCGCGGCGGCGGCGGGTTCGGACGCCGGCTCACCAACGACTTCATGTGCGAAGCGGCGGCGGTTTCCAAACACGTCGGCCGGCCGGTCAAGCTTCAATGGACCCGTGAAGACGACATGCGCAACGACTATTACCGCGCCGGCGGGTTCTATTCGCTGGCGGGCGCGCTCGATGGACAAGGCAAGCTGACCGGATGGCGCAGCCACTATATTTCGTTTGCCGACGAACGGACCGGCAAACCCGTGATCGGCGGCGCTATGTCCCCGGGAGAATTCCCGTTGTTGTTGATCGACAACGCGGAACTGACCCAGACACAATTATCTCTTGCGACACCTTGCGGCGCATGGCGCGCACCCATGTCGAACAGTTGCGCGTTCGCGATTCAATCGTTCATCCATGAAATGGCCGTGGCCGCCGGGCGCGATCATGTCGAGTTTCTGCTCGAAATCATGGGGGAACCGCGTTGGCTGGGTAAGCAATCCACGCGTGATTTGAACACCGGCCGTGCCGCCGCGGCAATCAAACTCGTCGCCGAGAAAGCGGGCTGGGGACGTCCAATGCCCGCCGGCCGTGGATTGGGCCTCGGGTTCCACTTCAGTCACGCCGGCCATATCGCCGAAATCGCGGACGTGAGCGTCGGGCCCGATCGGAAGATCACCGTGCACAAAGTGACGGTGGCCGCCGAGATCGGCACGCCGATCATCAGTCCCAGCGGTGCCGAAAACCAGGTTCAGGGTTCGGTGATCGATGGTCTCAGCGTTATGCTGGGCCAGCAAATCAGCTTTGAAAAAGGCCGCATCCAGCAAAGCAATTTCCACGACTATCCGATGATAAAAATGGCGAACGCGCCTGACGTCGAGGTGCACTTTGTGCCGTCGACGTTCAATCCAACCGGTGTCGGTGAGCCGGCATTGCCGCCGCTGGCGCCGGCGGTCGCAAACGCGATCTTCGCGGCCAGCGGTATGCGCATTCGCTCGATGCCGATTTTGAAAGGCGAGTTGCCGCTTCAGACTGCGTCCGCGCTTTAACCGGCGCGGCGCTGCCCGTCGGTGATTGCCCCATCGGCGATCGAGACGAATAACTCCGCCGTTTCGCGCGGCATGGTCACCATGGAATCGTGACCCGTCGGCAACTCGGCGTATCCCCAACTCGGGTCGGCCTTGAAGGCATCGAGGCGCGCTTGTGCGGAAGCGGCGACCGCCGGTTTGCCGCTACAAAAAATGAACGTCCGCGGTAACCCGTCTGATCCGCCATTGGGTAGCCGGACCGGTTGAATCCAGGTGCCGAGCAAGTGCGGCGTCAAGTGGCGCGAGACCCATGCCTTCAGGTCAGGCGTCGCGTCGGTGACACCGAAACCGGCCGGATCGCCCGGTTCGGCAAGGTAGCCGTCTTTCAGTTCTCCATACCGGGCCAACACCGCTTCCACCGATCCACCGGGGAAAATCGTCTCGCCGTCTTTCGGCGTGAGCGCGTCGAGGTATATGGCATGCGCCACACGTTCGCGCAGCCGGTCGCACACCGCGGATACGATCGGGCCGCCATAGCTGTGGCCGACCAGG
>JAGREB010000073.1 GCA_020446775.1 Paracoccaceae bacterium | reverse complement strand
GCTTCATTCTGCCCCCCCTGTTGACGCATTGATGGACGCGCCGGTCCGTGGACGCGCTGATCCAACGCTTCAAGTTTAGCCCAGGCGCGGGGCCTGTCGAACCCGAAATATCGTCCGAATCTTACGGGCGCGGTATCGCCCGAATCTTACGGGCGCGGCATTGCCCGAATCTTACGGGCGCGGCATTGCCGCGACTTTTTTGTTGGCGTCGCGGGCCAAGCACGCCGTAAGCCACTTGGACAGGTTCGGGTACGGCGACCAATCGAACTTCAGCATGTTCAAACCGCCGAGCACACAGGCGACGTTCAAATCCGCGACCGTGAACGTATCGCCCACCAGGAACGAATTTCCGGCAAGACACGTGTCCAGATATTTCAAGGACGGCGCCAAGCGGTCTTCGAACGCCTGGGCGAGTTTCGCGTCGCGGGCCGGTTCGGGCTTGAACTTCCGCTCGACGATCATGCCGATCGCCCAGTTCTCGACTTCGGTGGCCACCCACAGGGTCCATTGGACGCATGCCGCCTGCCCGGCCGCGTCGGCCGGATACAGTTTGCCCACACCGTAGCGCTGCGCGAGATAAAGATTGATCCCGAAGCTTTCCGACATGACGACGTTGCCGTCGCTGTCGGTCATCGCCGGGACCTTGCCGGACGGATTGATCTTCAGAAACGCGGGCGACTTGTTTTCGCCTGCCGCGAAATCGATCTTCTTGTTTTCGTAAGGGATGCCCAGTTCTTCCAGCGTCCAAATGTTGCGCGGCGCGCGGGAATTCAGTCCGCCAAAAATTGTAATCATCTGCCGTCTCCTCTCAGGCCGCTGCTTTGATGGCCGCGGCGCGCATGTCTTGCACTTTCTGGTATCCCGGCCGCGCGGTGCAGGCCTTGTACCACGCGTCGACCGCCGGCCACGGCGAAAGTTCGAAGCCGCTGCGCACCAAGTATTCAACGACACAGCTGGCATTGAGGTCGGCGACGGTAAATGCGCCGCCGCACAGGAATTGACCCGATTTGAGCGCCTGGGCGATCAACTCGACCAGCGGTTTCGCCTTCTCGGCCAGGTCATCGAGCACGCTTTGGTCGCGCTCGCTCTCTTTCTTGAACAACACTTCGCGCAGGCGGCCGTAGGCGACCGGTTCGAGTTCGGCCCCGGCCCACATCGACCATTGCAAGCAGCGCGCCTGATCCTTCGCGCCAGCCGGCCACAACGAGCCTTTGCCATACGTTTGCGCGATGTAAAGGTTGATGGCGAGGGATTCGCTCATCACCACGTCGCCGTCGACCAAAGCCGGCATCTTGCCGGCCGGATTGATGGCCAGGAATGCCGGCGCCTTGTGTTCGGCCTTGCGAAAATCGAGCGGCACGACCTCATAATCCGTGCCCGTCTCTTCCGCGGCCCAGGCGTTGCGCGATGCGCGCGAAACGATCGATCCATAAATTTTCATCATACTGTCCGTTCCCGGGTTTCGGCGGCGATCACGCCGCCACTTTCATTTGCATGACCTTTTGATTGGCGGGCCGCTCAAGGCAAGCCGTCAGCCATTTTTGCACCGCAGGCCACGGCGACAGGTCGAATTTGGTCCGCACAAGATACTCGGCCACGGCCGCGACATTGATGTCGGCGACGGTGAAGGCGTTCCCCGCCAAGAACGGCGATTTGCTCAGGGCGATATTCAAAGTATCGAGCGTGCGCTTGGTGCGCTCGGCGAAGACCTGAACCTGGTTCATGTCGCGCTTGTCCTCGGGCGTCATGAAAAGCTGCATCAGCCGCCCGACCGCGGGCGGTTCGAGTTCGGTCGCCGACCACAGCGTCCACTGAATGCATTTCGCTTGGCCCAGCGCGTCGGCCGGCCACAACTTGCCCGCGCCGTAGGTCTGCGCCAGGTACAAATTCATGCCGAGCGATTCAGTCATTGCGACGTCGCCGTCGGTAAGCGCCGGAATTTTGGCCGCCGGATTGATGGCCATGTAAGCGGGATTTTTGGTTTCGCCCTTATTGTGATCGTAAGGCACGTGCTTGTATTCAAGGCCGAGTTCTTCGAGCACCCACAAATTGCGCGACGCGCGCGACGCGGCTTTGCCGTACAGCGTGATCATCCCCGAAACCTCCCATGTTGATCTTTATTTCCGGGGTTTTTCCGGCCCCGATGCGGGCTGACCGATACCCCATTCCTTGCCCCAGCCCAAGCCGGGAATCGTTTGCGTTCGCGGCTCGTATTCGGCGCCGATCCAGCCGTTGTATCCATGGGCGTCGAGCAGGTCGAACAGGTAACGCCAGTTGAGTTCGCCCAAACGGTCGGGTTCGTGCCGGCCCGGCACCTGCGCCACCTGGATGTGGGCAATCAGATCCAAGTTCGCCTCGATGAAATCGGTAATCCCGCCTTCCCGGCTTTGAGCATGAAAGATGTCGTACTGCAGGCGGACGCTGGGCAGATCGAGTTCGCGCAGAACCGCGACCGCATCGCATGGCAGGGTCAAGAAATAGTCTTCCATGTTGATCGGCTCGATCAGGATGGTGACGTCCTCGTCCGCGAACTGATCGGCGGCATAGGCAAGGTTTTTCAGGTAGGTATCCATGGCCTTCGGAATTTCATCTTCATGGACGCGTCCGGCGAGGACGTGGACCTGCTTGCAGCCGGTGAATTCCAGGTAGGGATAAATCGCATCGAGCGAACGGCGAAAATCGCCTTCGCGCCCCGGCACCGCCGCGAAACCCCGTTCGCCCGCGGCCAGGTCCCCGGGCGGCGCATTGAACAGGACAAGAGGCACGCCGGCCATGGCCGCTTTGTCGCCGACTTTCTCGGCCGGGTGTTCGTAGGGAAACGTGCATTCGACACCTTTGAACCCGCACGATGCCGCCAGCGCGAAGCGGTCGAGAAACGGGACATCGGTGAACAGCATCGAGAGGTTGGCGGCAAAACGGGGCATGATTTCAACTCACGGCGATAGGAGTTTTTAGCAAATGGATGATGGCGGCGGCGATTTCGACCGCCGCGTTCAACGGCGGATGGGTCCACATCGCAAGCTTACTATCAATAAAAGGTCTGGCGTAATCCATACTATATAGTTCGCTATGTAATATGCGGTGCTTCTCCGCGGTCAATTTGGCCGGCGCGTCGATGTAAACGGGCCCGGGCGTCGCGCATGCCTCGCTGCACATCGACACGGAATCGCCGGTGACCACCACCGCGTCGGCCAGCGCAAGAAAGCCGAAGTAGGGGTTCTCCCCGCCCCGGCTCCAGAAATAAGCAGACCGTGGTTCGGGGATCGCGGCGTCGAGCGCGCGTTCGGCGTCCGCGCCGGTCCGCCGCGACGTCGCCAGCAAAACGGATCCGCCGGCGGACCGGGCCATCTCGGCGACCCTGCGCCCGAGGTCCCCGGCATAATCGGCAGGAAATGGACGGTGCCGGGTTGCCCCGCCCACCAGCAGCGCGATGTAAGGCCTGGGCAAACCGCTCAGGGTATTGCGCCATGCCTCCGCCTCGACTTCGCGGGTAATTCTTGAAAACCGATGCGGTGCGCCAGTGACGCGCAGCACGTTGTCCCACTCTCCGCCCGGCAATGCGCCGTCATGGCGCGGAACGGCAATCAAATCGAAGGCCCCGGCCCGAACCCGTCCCGGGTTCATCAGATGCACGAGGCGGACGGGTTTATGGGCGACGCGGCGGATCCAGCGCGAAACCGGCGCCAGCCGCCGGCCGGCGGCGATAACCAAATCCGGCCACGGCGGACCAAGCAATACGGACCGGCTTTGCGACGAGACGCCGACCATGGTGGCGCCACGCAAAATATTCGGCAGAACGGCAAGGCTGTCGTATTCGACCTTCTTTTCGCTGAACGGCAGCCCCAAGGCCTCGGCGACACCCAGCGCTTGGGTCGTATTGCCGGGCCGATCGTCGGTCAGGACCCAGATCAAAGGAGAAACGCTGCCGTACGCCATGCCGCTTGCGATCTTTCGCTCTCGGCGGCGTTGTCTCATCCGCCGCGACCCATTAAGACAAGCCCAGCCCCGTCAGCAGGAGACCGGCTCATGCCGTCGCGTAACGCCCGCCAACTGGCCGCAGGCCGCACCGTCGCCAACATCCTGCTGGAAATCAAGGCGGTCAATTTCCGCCCCGAAGAGCCTTACAAATTAACAGCCGGCTGGGCGAGCCCGACCTATATCGATTGCCGCAAATTGATCTCGTTTCCGCGCGCGCGCCGCAAGGTCACCGAGCTGGCCCGCATCGAGATCGAGGAAACCATCGGCCACGAAAACATCGATGCCGTGGCAGGCGGCGAAACGGCCGGCATTCCCTATGCCGCCTGGATTTCGGACGCGCTCATGCTGCCGATGCAGTATGTGCGCAAGAAACCCAAAGGCTTCGGCCGCATGGCGCAAATCGAGGGCGATTTGAGCGAAGGTCAACGCGTGGTGCTGGTCGAAGACCTCGCCAGCGACGGCGGTTCGAAGCTCCTCTTCGTCAAGGCGCTGCGCGACGCCGGCGCGGTGTGCAATCACTGCTTCGTGGTGTTTTTCTACGGCGCGTTTCCGGGAGCAATCGAAACCATGGCCAAGGACGGCATTTCACTGTCGTACCTCTGCACCTGGAGCGACGTCATCGCCGCCGCGGAAGAGCGCGGGGATTTCACACCCGCGGCGATTGCCGGCGTGAAGGACTTCCTGAAAGATCCCGTTGGCTGGTCCGTCGCCCACGGCGGCAAAGGCGCTTAAGGACCGTTTTTCGGCACTATTTGTTCAGCAGCGTCGGCTGCGGCGCGGTCGACACGATACGTCCCCCCATGGCGTCTTCGACAGCTTTGCGCAGTTGGTCATCCGAACACGGCTTGATCAAATACGCGCCGATCCGATAGGGCGAGACCGACTTGAACGTATTCACATCGTTGCGGCCGGTGAGAACGACGATCGGCATGGCCAGCGCGGCCGGTTGCTTGGTCTCGCGCAATTTCTGGATCAGCGTCGCGCCATTCACTCCCGGCAGAATCAAATCGACGATCAAGCAGTGAATCGCCTGACGGTCCTTGCCGAATAATTTTTCCCACGCCTCTTCGGCCGTGCGGACATGCAAGATTTTGCCGACCCCGGCGCGCGACAACATGCGCGTGACGTGTTCGGCGATGATCCTTTCGTCTTCAATCAGAAGGATCGTCGAATCTTTAAGCGGCCTCGTTTGTACCAATGACATGTCGAACCAGGACCAATGCGATCAGGCGTTAGTAACGCGTCCAATGACAGATCCCGATAATACGGATTCGCCGTGCGGCCCATGAACTGCCTTATTGGGTATCCTCTCCGCTCAAAGGTATGAGGCCGTGCCCGCTGTGTTTTCGGGCGGGCGCTTAAACCTGGGCGTTGATGACGCCGCCTGATATCGCCTCATGGTTCAAATTTGCAGTGAAAATTCAGCGCCTTAGTCAAATTTCCTGACATCTGTGCGGTTTGTCGGATCGGCGAATTTAATGTTATTTTTTCAATGCCTTAGTTAGACCGCGAGATTATTCCATGAAAAACAACCGTCAGGAATCTTTACAGAGATCTTGAATCTAGGCGCCACCCAAAACCCTAAGTGTTTGAAAAATAAAGAGATCAAAATGTTGGCATGGGGATTGCATTAGTAACGGTTGCATTGACCCTGCGGGGCTGTTGGGAAAGTTTGAGTTTTTGGCGATGAACAAAAAAATTATCGGAATCCTGGCCGCGGTTATCGGCATCACGAATTTGGCGTCCCAGAGCGCTTACGCCATACCGATGCTGCAATTGTTCATCGAAAGCGAACAGGGCGACGGTTCGATCGATCAGAACACGTATTGGGATCCCGATACGCAAACGTGGGCCCGTGTGGGCAATACGCCATTCTACGTTTGGGGTGTGGTCAAGACCTCGAGCCCAACGCGCAGTTACACGTGGAGCCAGCTGAACTTTACCGCCGTCGGCCCGAGCAACTACTTCGATGCCGACTTGTCGAACGGCGTGTTCAGCGCCACGGCGACCGGTGTCGGCGGCACGGTCGGCGGATTTACCGTGTCGGCGGGACCGAACTTCGGCGTTTCGACCGATCCGGCGAACCCATTGCCGTCAGGTTATATGGCGCCAACCGCGGCCGGTACGGACGAGTGCTGCGGACCTGCGTTTACGCTTCCGTCTCACGGCGAATACGGCAACGGTTTGACGTGGGCCTACTGGGATTTGCTGGGCGGCGGCACGCTCAGCGGCGGGACCGCCCCTTTGGGCCAGTTCCAACCCGACAACACGACCGAGCCGTTCTTCGATAACGGTTTCAATTACCCGGACCCGATCACCAATCAGACCGGTTACATCTTCCGCTATTACGTCAATCCGATCGGCCTTGCGCCGTCAGACATCGTCCACTTCGACCTCTGGGGCTACGTGAACGATTGCGATCCCGGCAAGAAAAACTGCGAAGGTTATTACTTCGCGCCATTTTCGCATGACGCGCAGTGGCAGCAGGCCGAGGAAGTCCCCGTGCCCGGTGCACTTGCGTTGTTCGGCCTCGGATTGGTTGGGATTGGCGCCGCGCTCCGCCGACGCGGTTAATCTATCTATTCCGCTGAATACTGAACCGGACGCGCCACGGGAAGCGTGACGCGAACGCGCAACCCTGCGACTTCACCGGATGCCGCGCGCCGGTTGATTAACTGAATGTCTCCGCCCATCGAGCGGATTGCGTTTCGGGTAATCGTCAACCCAAGCCCTGTCCCGCCGGTTTCGCGAGAGCGTGACGCTTCGAGACGGAAGAACGGTGCGAAAACCCGTTCCTGATCGCTCTCGGCAATGCCCGCCCCATCGTCGTCGAACAAGATTTCCAGCTCATCAGCCTGCTGCGCGACACCGACACGCACGCGCGTTCCGTACTTAAGGGCATTGTCGATCAAATTGACGAACGCGCGCTTCAACGCCAGCGGCCGCGCCATGATCTCAAGCGTGCCGGGCCCGTCGTATTTCGCGTCGCGTCCCGCCGCGCGTTCGTCGGCGACCACCCGCGTCAACATGGCGCCGACGTCGACAATCTCGGCCGTCTCGTTCGCGGCATCGTCGCGCGCGAATGCTAAGGTCGTCGCGATCATCGCTTCCATTTCGGCCAAGTCTTTCAGCATCTTTTCGCGCTGTTCGTCGTCGTCGACAAATTCCGCGCGCAACTTCATGCGCGTGATCGGCGTGCGCAGATCGTGGCTGATGGCCGCCAGCATTTGCGTTCGGTCTTGAATGAAGCGCTTCAGCCGGGTTTGCATGGTGTTGAAAGCGCGCGCCGCGCGGCGCACCTCGCCGGGGCCATTCTCATCGAGCGGCTGAGCGTTGACGTCGACACCCAGGCGTTCCGCCGCGCCGACGAACAAGTAAAGCGGCTTGGTGGCGCGGCGCAGGCCCCACAACGTAATCAACGCAATCAAGACGGTAATTGCGGCCTGAATAATATAGGGCCTGAATTGTTCGGGCGTTCCACCAACCGCCAACATGACGCGGGCGTTGAACCACCGCTCGGGAGCAACACCGACAGACACGCGGATCACGGCATTGGTTGCGTTTGGATCGGCCGCAGCTTGTTGGCGCAAGAGATGCCCGATTCGACGTTCGAATGCGCGCATTCCGGGGATTTTCTCGTGGTCGGGCGGCAAGGCGTCGATTGGCGGCGGCACTGGAAAATCGAGAGCTAAATCGCCTTCGCCGCCTTGTGACGCATCGGCGTTCGCATCGCTTTCGCTTTCCATATGGCGTCGAATTTCATCGGGCGATGGAAATGCTTCTCCGCCGCTGCCCTTGAACTCGATCCGGCTATCGACGCGAATTTCATACGATTCCGGAAACACCCGTTGCAGCCGGCGCAGCACGACACGGCTTGCGACTCTATCGTCGGACGTGGTGACGATCGGTTTGCGCGTCGACACCAATCCCATCACAGGAGAGTTAAGACGCCGCATCAATAGTGGCCGGTCGGCGGGGCGCGCGCGTTCCACAAGGCGGGCGATTGTTACGATCTGATCGGCAGCCTGACCGGCGGCGGCGGCAACGGCCGCGTCATCGCGAAACAGGGCGAAGAAAACCAGCGACGAACCATTGACCAGGATGACCACGGCCATCAACACGACGATCACCCACGTGCCGAGGCTATCGGGCAGCAAGCGTTGCCACGTCCGCCGCGGGTCGCCTGGTGATTTTGCGCGGGCGGCGGAAGCTGGATCGTTTGCGGTCGTCTCGGCCATGCGTCAGCCCCCGGACCGCGTGACTTCGGGCGTGAACATGTATCCCCCGCCGCGCACGGTCTTGATCAACGTCGGGTTCTTCGCATCCGGTTCGATCTTCTTGCGCAAGCGGCCAACCTGCACGTCGATCGCGCGGTCGAACGGAATGGCGGCGCGGCCGCGCGCCATATCGAGCAACTGATCGCGATTGAGCACGCGGCGGGGATGTTCGACAAACGCGATCAGAAGATCGTACTCGCCCGCCGTCAACGGCACGCCTTCATCGCCCTTTGACAACGTGCGCGTGCCGACGTCGAGTCTGAACTGATCGAAGGAAATTACTTCGTTGCTGTTTTCTCCAACCGGAACGGTCGGCGCGGCGGAACGGCGCAGCACGGCCTTGATGCGCGCGGATAGTTCGCGCGGGTTGAACGGCTTGGCCATGTAGTCGTCCGCGCCGACCTCCAAGCCGATGATGCGGTCGACGTCTTCGCCCATGGCCGTCAGCATTATGATCGGAACGTCCGAATCGTTGCGGACTTGGCGGCACAGCGTCAGGCCGTCCTCGCCCGGCATCATCAAGTCGAGCACGATCAAGTCGATCTTCCAGTCCTTAAGCGCCTCGCGCATTTCGCGGCCGTCCTTGGCCGTCGTGACGCGAAATTCGTGCTTGGACAAAAAACGGCTCAATAGCGTGCGAATTTCCTGATCGTCGTCGACGATCAGGACGTGTGGCTTGGCATTTTCCGAGGCAGTGTTCATGACAGGGAATTTAACTTAAGCGGACCAATGACTTCCACGGAAACCCGCAACATTTCGTAACGGTCCGGCCAAACGTTACACCTGGTTACACTTTTCCACTGGGTTCGACATCAGCCGGTTACAGCCCGGGCGCATAAATCGTCTCCAGAAGCGCGGCGGAAAACCAAATCGACCCGGCCGCGACACAGAAAGGAGAAACATCATGGATCGGATTTTGTCGTTCACAGTCACGGTACTGGTGCTGGCGTCCGCTTTCGGCAGCATCGCCAGGATCGCGGCTTAAACCCAAATCGCGGCCCCCCCTCCCCGGCCGCTTACAAAGGAGCATGTCATGAGCAAGACTTTCGTTCACGAACAAATCGGCAAGCTGTTGCTGTCGTACGTGGTTCTGGCGGCAATGTGGTCGGTGATTTCCCCGACGTTCGCCTAACCGCGCGCGCATCTCGCCAATCCATTCTTCGCATTGCACAGAGGTCGTCATGTCCATGAACCGCCGTACCAAGACTTTCCTCATCGCCACCGGACTTGCCGGAACCACCGCGCTTGCCGCCGCCGCGTTCGCCGCGGACGGCCCACGCGGCGGCCGCGGCTTCGATCCCGACCGTTTCGCGGAGCGCGCGAAAGAACGCTGTGAAAAAATGGCCGACGTCGACCGCAAACTGACGGCAAGCCAAGTGAAAGACATCATCACCGGCAAACTCGCCGAACGCGGCGAATCCAACCTGAAAGTCGGCAAAGTCACGGACAAAGCCGATGGTGTCATTGCGGTCGAAATCGTCACCGCTTCGGGTTCACTGGTCAATGTGCGCGAACTTTCGTCCAAGACCGGGCGCCCGGTGGGTGCCGAAGATCGCTGCAAGGACATTGCCGAGCGGATTTCCGCAGCGGTCAAATCCGGCGATTTCTCCGGCCGCGGACGTGACCGCATCGGCCGCCATCGCGGATCTGGTGAAGACCGCTCGAAGGGCGGTGTTTTTGGCGGTCGCCAAGGCGGACCCCTGAGCGACCGAATGGGCGGCCGAATGGGCGAACTCGGCCTGATCGCCAACATCGGCCCCGACCGTGATCTCAATTTGACCAAGGACCAAGCCAAGCAACTGGCAGAAGCGGGACTGATTATGCTCGGCAATCCGCGCCTCAAGGTGGGCAAGGTCACGGAGAAAGACGCCGACACCTACGTCGTCGATATCGTCACCGCCGACAATGCGCTGGTTTTGCAGCGTGAGATCAATCGTCACAGCGGCCGGCCCGACCGTGACCAACGCGGACCGATCTAAGACGCAATCTGTTTAACCGGCCGAGGCTACCACCTTCCCCAAACCTTCCCCCCTCGGTAGCCTCGGCCACCCCCCGGCCCTGGGTTGATCTGAAAGATCAGCCCAGGGCTTTTCCTTTTGCTCCAACTTGTTCCGCCCGCCTCAAATGTTCTTGTTTTGTTCTATTCGGTCGGATAGTGTCAGGGCATGGGTTACACTCACCTCCATTCCAAGCAGCAATACCGTGGCGGACGCCGTGATGGGACGCATGGCGTACACCCGGACGCACGGCGCGGCCGTGCCTCTGTAGGAAACCCCTCCGGACGGTATGAGCGCCTACAGCGAGCGTTCTTGGACGACTGTTGGCACAATCTCGATTCACCGCCGCCCCCTCTTAAGACAACGATCCTGAAGGATACCAGCCGGTCGATTCTCGCCCGGAATACGTCCCCCGACATTCTTTTCGACCGTTCGATTAACCCCTATCGCGGGTGCGAACATGGCTGCAGTTACTGTTTCGCCAGACCGACCCACGCGTGGCTTGGCCTCTCGCCGGGGCTCGATTTCGAAAGCAAGATTTTTGCCAAGCCGGATGCCGCCGCGCTGCTGGAAAAAGCATTGCGGTCGCCGAACTACCGGTGCCGGCCGATCGCCATGGGAACCAACACAGATCCATATCAGCCGGTCGAACGCACACATGGGATTACACGCAGCGTCATCGA
>JAGREB010000072.1 GCA_020446775.1 Paracoccaceae bacterium | reverse complement strand
TTTCCCGGTCCCGCCGGTCCAGGCGCCGGAGCGCACCTGCTCGGTGAACGCCTTCAGGCGCGCCAAGGTCGCGCGCACGCCTGGCATGACGTCGTGGCCGTCGACGGCGATCGGCGTATCACCGCGATGGCGCAGCGCCACATGCAGAACAGCACGGCTTTCGGTGACGTTGATCTTCTCGCCCGCGAACATGGCCGCGCGCGCGCTTTCGAGATCGCAGGCCTTGGCAAGGTCGAGCAGCAGGCGCAGCGTTTCGGTAGTCACGCGCTGCTTGGACACGTCCACCAGCAGCGGCCCCTCGCGCAACGATAATGTTTGAAAGCGCTGCGGATCATTCGCGAACAGATCGCGCACATTGGTCTCGGCCATGTTCGCCGCATGAGCCTTGAGCGCCGCCCACTCGGGTCGCGCGGTCAACGGCGGCGATGGCGATCCGCTTTGCATCAAGCTTAAACCCTGCGCGATTCGAGCCTGGGCAGGATTTTGCTGCCGAAGGTGTCGAGGTCGTCGCCGAAATCGGGAAAAGCGAACATGCACGCCGCGATCTTGGCCTCGTCGTAGATGCGGTCGAGATACTTTGCGACGGTCTCGTAGGACCCCACCAGTGTCGGCAAGCCCATGAACATCGATTTGCGCTTGAGACTGGCGGACATGCCCTCGGACTTGTCGAGTTCGGCCTGACCGACCAGGCGCGCGATCGCTTTTTCGTCGGCGCCGGCGACGATGTGCTCGAAGCGCTTGTTGGCCGCAGCATCGGTGTCGGCCGCGATGATATTGAACAGCGCGATAGTACCGACCGAGCGGTTGAGCGGCTTGGCCGCCGCTTGGAGATTCGAGGTGATCTCCTTGAATTTGGCGATATCGGCGTCGATGTCGCCGATGTTTCCGCCGGCGATGACGAAATTCCGTTCGCCTTTTTCGGCGGTGAATTTGATACCGCGCGGCGATTGCCCCGCGCACACCAAGGGAACGAATGTCGACGGCACCGGCTTGATCTCGGCGTCGTTCATGGTGAAGAACTTGCCCTTGAAGTTCGACTTTCCGGTCGACCACAAGTCGCGCAGGATCGTCACATATTCGTCGGCATAGTCGTAGCGCGACTCAAAATGCACATCGCCCGGCCACAAGCCCATTTGCAGGAATTCGTCCTTGTACCAACCGGAGACGATGTTGAGCCCGAAGCGGCCGGGACAGACCGCTTCGATAGTCGCGGCCATGCGCGCGGCCACGGCGGGGTGCAGCGACAAATTGGTCACCGACGGAATCAATTTGATCGTCTTGGTGATCGGCGCAAGCGACGCGGTCAACGTAAAGCTGTCGAGCGCGTAGTCCCAATACTCGATATCGCCGCCGAAACCGCGAAACTTGACCATCGACAGGGCAAAATCGAAGCCCAGCGCTTCGCACTTGAGCGTTACGTCGCGATTGAGTTCCCACGTCGGCCACGTCGGCGGCACGTTGCGCGACATGATGAAACCGCCCTTGGCAATCGGCAGGAAAATTCCAATTTCCATCGGCATGATATGACCCCCATAGCGCCGTTCCGGTCGACCGACCGGTTCTAGCCTGTTTTGGAAGCGCGCGAAATCGCTTCAAATCGCGCGTTCAGCCACCGCCCGTTGCTGCGCCATCCGGGGCCGGCCCGACCACCACGATTTGCAAAGTGTCGGGATTGTAGATGCGCCGCGCGACACGGTTGACATCGTCCAGCGTGACCTTCTCGATCAAATCATTGCGATGATCGAGATAATTGAGCCCCAGGTTGTCGCGTTGCACTGCGATCAGCGTATTGGCGATGCTTTGCGTAGAGGTGAAACGCAATGGCCACGATCCAGTCAGGTATTGCTTGGCCTCGTCCAGTTCTTGTTTCGTCAGCCCCTTGTCGTAGAGCTTCTTCCACTCCTCGCGGAACACCGCGAGGCTTTGTTCGGCTGCTTCGCTGCGGGTGCCCGCACCGGCAATCACATACGAGCCCGCATCGAGCGGCGCGACGCTGGAAAACGCGCTGTAGGCGAGGCCGCGCTTTTCCCGGATTTCGTCGACCAAGCGCGATTCAAACGAACCGCCGCCGAAGACGTAATCGACGATTTGCTCGGCATACCAATCCGGGTCGTCGCGCTTGATGCCTTCTTGACCGATATAGATGACGGTTTGCGGAATCGGCTTGTCGATCCTGATTTCCTGGCCCTTGGTTGGAATCTCGGCTTCGGGTAGCCGCCAATCGAGGCCGGTGGTTGCAGGCAGATCGCCGAAGATCCGGTCCATGGCGGCGCCGAGCTGCGCCGGCGTGATGTCGCCTGAAGCCGAGATGATCAACCGGTCGCGCGCAAATCTCGACTTCGCCCACGCTTTGAGGTCATCGACCGAAATAGCGGCCACCGTGTCCAGCGTGCCATCGTCGTCGACCCCATAGGGATGACCGGGGAACAACGCAGCGACCAACGCCGCGCCGGCAATCCGGCTTGGATTTTCGAGGTTCGATTGCAAACCGACCAGAATCTGCCGGCGGATACGCTCGACCGCCTCGTTCTCGAAATGCGGCGAAGTCAGCCCATCGTGCAACAACTCGAACGCCGTCGCGCTGTTTTCGGTGGTGGTCGTGACCATGCCGAGAATTCCGTCCTGGTCGGCGCTGAAGCGCCAGCGGATCGACAAATCCTCAAGCGCGGTTTGGAACGCGAGGCTGTCGCGCGGGCCGGAGCCCTCATCGAGCAACGCAACCGCCATGTTGGACAGACCGGCCTTCTCGCGCGGATCGAGCGCCGCGCCGCCCTTGAAGTTGAGCGAAAGCCCGATGATGGGGTTGGTGTGGTCTTCGCTCAAATACGCCTTCAAACCGCCCGGGCTAGTCACCTCCTGCACGTCGATGGCGGCGGCGGCACCCGGCAGCAGCGATACGGTGATCGCGGTGACGAGCGCAATGACGGGCGCAATGACGGGCGCAACCGTGCGAAAAATACCGCGCGCGCTCATTGGGTAACTCCTTCAGGCAACAATATTCCCGTCGCGGACGGCGCGTTGGCCAGAACCTTTTTGGCGGCAGCGCGTACTTGATCGGCGGTCACCGCGGCGATGCGCTCGTCGGATGATTCAATTTGCTCAAGCGTCATCCCCGTCGCCAGCATTGCCCCGACGCGCTGGGCCGCGCCGAACGGTGAGTCTTTTAAGTAGACCAACGACGTTCGCATACGCTGCTTGGCGGCGGCCACATCGTCGTCCGTAATCCCGCCATCGAGCACGGCCGCGATCTTTTTTTCCATGGCTGCCTCGGCGTCTTCGATTGCAACGCCCGGATTGGGAACGATCCACAGCGTGAAGGTCCCGTAACTGACCGCCATCGAATCGTACGAAGCACCGACGCCCGCCCCGACCGGTTGGTCGATCACCAGCCCGCGGTAAAGCTTCGAGGTACTGCCGCCGCCAAGGATTTCGGCGAAGACCGCCAATGCGGGCACTTCATCCGTATCGCCGGCGTTGACGCTGGGCGCGACAAACTGGCGGTACCAGCGCGGTTGGCGCACACGCGGGTCTGTGTAGGTCACGCGCACCGAAGCCGGCGGCGGCAACGGCGCAACCAGTTCGTGTTTCGCCGGATCGCCGCCCCGCTTGAGTTTACCGTAGGTCTTTTCGGCCAGCGGCTTCAGCTGCGCGGCGGTGATGTCGCCCGCGACCACCAGGATTGCGTTCTCGGGACTGTAAAAGCGCTTGTAGAAGGCCAAGGCATCGGCGCGTTGCAGATTGGCCATTTCCTCGGCCCAGCCCAACACCGGAATGCCATAGCGATGCGTCATCCACCATGCCGCATCGAGACGCTCGCTCAACACCGACTCCGGACGGTTGGAGACGCGCATGCGGCGTTCCTCGATGATGACTTCGCGCTCGGTGGTTACATCTTCTTCGCTGAGGATCAGGTTCTTCATCCGGTCCGCTTCCAGCGCCATCATGATCGGTAGCCGGTCGACGGCGATGTTCTGGTAGTACGCAGTGTAATCGTGCGAGGTGAAGGCATTCTGATCGCCGCCATTGGTGGCGACGATGCGATTGATCGCGCCTTCGGGATTCTTCGGCGTACCCTTGAACATCAAGTGTTCGAGGAAGTGGGCGATGCCCGACTTGCCCGGCGGTTCGTCGATGGCGCCGCCGCGATACCAAACCATATGCGTAACCACCGGAGCGCGGTGATTGGGGATCACGACCACTTGCATGCCGTTCTCGAGCATGAAGGACTCCGCGCCGTACACGGCGGCGTGGCCGGAAGCCGGCGCCAACCACAGCGCCAAGCCGAGGATGAGATTCGCGATAACGTTGCGCGGTGAAATGTTCATGTTGGATGCTTTTCGGAGGAAAGTCGGTTTTTCACTCTAATCGGGCCGGCCGCTCAGTGGCTTCAAATTTTCGCGACCATGGCTGCGAACATTGAGATAGGATCGGATTGTATCAAGAGTAATGCGGCGCCTCACCCGATGAAATCACGAACCTGTCGAAGACGTAATATGACGCCGATCCTTGCCCGGTCGAACCGCAGGTCATGACCGCATCCACATCACCGCTTCCAATTTGGCCGACCTTACGCAATGTCCTCGCCGTGTGTGGCGTGCATTGGCGACGGGGCGTGCTTTATGCCATGGCACCGGTTGTCATCATGTTCGCGATGGATTTCATTGCGGTCATGTCGGACGTCAACATCGTCTCGGATCAATGGTGGATGGTGGTTGTCAGTTTTGCCGGCGTTGTGTTGTTCGCGCCCCTTGCGGTGACCTGGTATCGGCTGGTCGTATTCGGCGATGACGAACATGCGCGCCGACCGCTCTTCACGATGGGCAACGCGGAGTGGTGGGTCATCGCGATCAACTTCCGCATTGCGCTCGTCTTGTTGGCCGCGGGCGCGGCCATCGCCGCAATCATGATGTTGATATCGGCGGTTGCCACACTCCTGCCCGAAACCGCCGGCAAGATCGTCGTCTGGGGTTCACTGGTTCCGCTCGGCTTCGCCGCTTTCGTTCTTTTGACGCGCCTTTCGGTCGCCGCGGCTTCGGTCGCGGCGGGCCGGCCGATGACCCTGCGCCAAGCCTACGACATCACAGAAGGCTACGCGGTCAAGCTCACGGTTGTTCATATCGTTTTGGCGGCGCTTGCTGGGGCGATCTCAGGTCTCGGAGCGACACTGGTCGATGCGGTCGGCACGCTGCTCGATTACACACCTGAAAGCGAAGCCGTAGTGTGGCAACTGGTGATTTCGACCACCACCACCATGCTGAGCGTCTTCTATCTCTTGTTCGCGGCGACACTGTTCGGATTGGTCTTTCGCAAGATCCGGTCAGGAACACTGGGCCCCTCGCCGCTTGCCGACGTGATCGCGCCAGCGGAACAGACCGCGCGCGAGATGAACCAAGCGATGGCGTACCTCGAAAAAATCCGCGCCGAAGGATCGAAAGAGACCGTCGCCGATTTCCGCGCCTTGTTCGACCGGTACGGCGGCGGCTTCCCCGTACCGGCGGACGCCAAGCTGGAACCCATCGAGGCCGGCGGCCGGCCGGCGGAATGGATCGGCGCACCGGACAGCGATCCCACGCGTGTTATCCTCTACTTTCACGGCGGCGGGTTCGCGGTCGGCGGATTGGTGTCGCACCGGCGCGTGGCCTACGACATCGCCAAAGCGGCCGCTGCGCGCGTGCTGGTGCTCGATTACCGGCTCGCGCCCGAGCACCCGTTCCCGGCCGCCATCGAGGACGGTGTAGCGGCTTATGCCTGGCTGCTCGACCAGGGTTTGACTTCGGACCGCATTGTGTTTGCCGGCGACAGCGCCGGCGGAAACCTGGTGATCGCCGTCATGCTTGCGGCGCGCGAGCGCAACCTGCCCCGCCCCGCCGCGGGCGTATGCCTATCGCCGTGGATCGACTTGGCGTGCGACGACGAAACCTACGAGACAAACAAATCCGTCGATCCCATCGGCAACCGCGAATCTCTCGGCAATGCCGCCAAAACGTATCTCGCCGGGACCGACCCCAAAGCGCCGTTGGCTTCGCCGGTCCATGCCGATCTGAACGGCTTGCCGCCACTGTTGATCCAGGTCGGCTCGCATGAAGTATTGCTCGGTGATTCAATTCACCTCGCCAACGTCGCGCAAGCCGCCGGGGTCGAGGTGGAGTTCGAAATCTGGCCCGGTATGATCCATGTTTGGCACATGCTGGCCGACATCCTGACCGATGGCCGCACGGCTACCGCCCGGATCGGGGCGTTTATGAGATCGGCTATGGGGGCTGACGGCAAACCTTAATATACCGATCATTGGTTGTTTATTCTTAGTTACGATAAATAAAGATTGAGTATTGGAATTTGCGTATTTAGCATTTCCCTCAGTGAAGATTTGTCCGAGGACGCAATGCCGCTTCGCGCAGTCCCCACACTCACTTCAAGCATCCGCTTTGTCTTTACGAACTTCAGGGTCTTGTGGTGGTGCTTTCAGGTGCCGCTATTGCTGCTGATTTTATACTGTTGCGCCGTATTGGCCGTCTTATCGTTGATCGATCCATCGTCTTTGATGGATGTCGAGGTCGTCGACGGACGCACGACAAGGTCAGAACACCCACCGTTTTGGATATTGCAGATATCAAACAGCGTGATTCCGTATCTCTTGTTGTTGCCTGCGACGATCTCTTGGGCGAGGTATACTGCCATCGGTGACGAAGGACTGTCAGGCCGAAAGACTTGGCAATTTACAATGCTGGAATTGCGATATGTCGGCCGCGCGTTCCTGCTCGGAATTTACATGTCTTTGGTCATGCTCGGTGTGTCGCTCGTGCTCGCGCTGATTTACTTCTTGGGTCGCGTGGTCGGACTCGAACAGCTACTCGGATGGCTGTCGACTGCGGGAATGATCGTGCTCGGCGTCGCCGCATTCTTCGCCATTTTCGTGATTGTATTCAGGTGGTCCGCAGCGCTGCTTCCTTGTGCTTTTGATTCTCCGTTGGAAATAAAACCCGCATGGAAGATTTCCAAAAGCGTTTGGAAACCGCTGATCCTGTTGGGCATCGTGACAGCCATTGTGTTCGCGATCGTGATCACGCCCGTGATCATTTTGGCGCCAGGCGCCAGCGACAATATTGTTGATGTCGAGCGT
>JAGREB010000071.1 GCA_020446775.1 Paracoccaceae bacterium | reverse complement strand
TGCTACTGCGGCAAGCACGGTTGCATTGAAACCTACCTATCCGGTCCGGGCTTGGAACGGGCATACACCTCGATGACGAGCCAGCATCTTGGCGGTGCCGAGATTGCCTCGCGCGCCGATGCCGGCGACAGCGCAGCCGCAGCCATCATGGCAACCTATATCGATCGCTTCGCGCGCAGCCTCGCGACCGTGATCAACATTATTGATCCCGATATTGTCGTTGTTGGCGGTGGATTGTCCCGGATCGAAAGGATCTATCGCGACGTTCCCAACGCGTTGGCCAAGTGCGTATTCTCAGACACGGTAGCCACGACTGTCGTCAAAGCACGTCATGGCGACGCTAGCGGCGTACGCGGTGCGGCTTGGTTGTGGCCGTGAACAATCCGGTCAGCCGCAGGATTGCGCCGGCAACGCCGTCAAACGATCCAATTCGGCGGCGATCTTAAAATCCTCGAAAGACTGTTCGAACGTCAGGGAAATTCCGTTGGCGTGCGACCTTTGAAACACCTCGAAGTTGGGCGTGTCGCGGCGTTCGATCAAATTGTAATACGCAAGACTGAGATCCCACGCCGGAACGTCGAGCAGGTTGGGATCGATTTCGTGGTCTTGCAGGCTTGCGATCTCGTCGTGCGATTCCAGGCGCGGGCCAATCGCCGCCGATAGGGTTCGCGGTCCCGATGCGGAAGAACCGCTGAAAACAGTCGACTTGAAAATTTGCTCGCCGCGTTCGGCACGATCAATCAATTCGCTCAGGTAAGCGACAGGAAGCAATGTGTCGCCCGGAAGGCGTACACTGAACCGCCGCAAACCCTTACCAGTGTCGCTTTTCGGCAGCTCGTAAGACACTTCCCCGGAACGCCGGCGCATCTTTGCTTTACCGCGGAACGCCTCGACCGGCACGCCACCCTTTACGGTACGGACGGCAAACTCGTACGACCGGCCATTTTTCGCTTCCCACGAACTAAAATCACGTTCGTTGGTCATGGTCGTGCCGTCTCTAAATGCAAGTTCGAGTTTGATCGATTGAACCGTTTTCCAACCGTCACAGGTTTCGACGAATTTGAAGTTCAGGCGGCCGGTTGCAGCGCGCGGCCCGCGCGCGCTGCTCGCTTCGACCAAACGAAGAGTGTAGGACGCGTCGTAGGACGGCAGAGATGCCGCGCGCACCGGGCCGGAAGCGGGCCCAAAAAGTCCGCCAAGCAAAACCAACGCTGCGAATAGTCCCGGTTTCAACATGGATCCTTGTCGAGGTATTCGATGCTCACCGGATCGAACTCCAGTGTATAGGTGCCGAAATCTTGGGTCATGCTGGCGACGACCCCGTCGTCATGCACCAACACAGAGAGTTCATAGGATGGCGTTTCGGACAATTCGTTCAACAGGAAATACGCCATCGTGATCGGCCATACCCGGCTTTCGTTCGGATGAGACATCGAAGCGTCGACCGTGGACGAAGCCTCGTTCACGGCGCGCGCCGGTCCGATCACGCCCGAAACCTTGTGGGGTCCTTCGGTGAACGCACCGTCCATGACCGAATGAACAAACAAGTTTTCGCCGCGCTGCGCACTTGCCAGGATTTCGATGAGTTGAGCCGACGATAGTAAAGTCCCCGGAGGGAGATCGTATTTCGCCGGGTTGGGCCCGCGATATTCGACCGTACCGGAACCGTCTTCCTCAAGATCGGCTTGACCGTCGTAGTTATCCGTCACCTCGCCGTTCTCGATCGTTCGCATGCGAAACGTCGCGTGACGACCGTCTTTCGATTCCCAACCCGCATACGATTGTTGAACGCTCGAGGTCAGCCCGTTCGCGAAACTGAATTGTGCTTCAAGGCCCGATTCAGCCGTATAGCCGTCGCATCGCTCGACGATGGAATAGGTCATGCGTCCGGCTGCGCCACGCATCCCTTCCTGCTGACGCGCGCGCACCAAACTGATCTTGTAGGTCGCCGTGTGCGACGCCAACGCATTGGCGGGGGCTGTCCGGCTTTCCATGACGCCACCAATCGGCTGAGGGGCGGCGTCGACTGGGCTCGGCGTCAAGGCGGCAATAAACCCGAATACAAAAGCCGTCCGAACTGGGGGCTCGTGGACAAAACCCGGTATGAAAAGCTGCCAATTGATCATGTGTATAACGAATCGCCGATTGGATCGTTTCTACTCACAACAAAACAACGCTGCCGTTACCCTACATGACGGATTTCGGGGGATTCAATTCCGTGCCACATCCAACACCTAATAGTTGATATTTTACTTTGACTTAAACGATGAATTAACTATTGCGAATACACCTTAATGATTGAAATGCATAGATTTTATGTTGCACGCGAAAATTAGCAGCAATATGAAACAGTTGTGTTTCGGTGTTGCGCCGTTTGGAGTCTACGAGTCGCCCACTCGCGCGTTCAGTGCAATGTAATCCGGAACAGGGGGTAAGTGGGTGACTTACGGTGTAGCGGCTGCAATACACGCGGACGGGGAAATGGGAGACGTCGTCATGGCTGCGCGAACTGAGCGTAAAGACGACCTAACGGACAATGACGCGCAGGCCGCCTCCGGTGGAACCTCGCCGATCGTCACCAAGCTCGCTCAACTTGTTCGGTTAACCGAGCAAGTAAAGCCGTCTCGGCAATCCGAAGCGAACGCGTCGATCCGTGCCATTTCCGAACTTGCCCATACGTTGGTCGAAGAAGTCACGACACATTTGAAACGGCAAGACGCGCGGATCGCCGAGCTTGAAAATTTGGCGACGACCGACGCCTTGACCAAGGTTTTGAACCGCCGCGGTTTCGAAGAAAGCCTTTGCCACGAACTCTCGATCGCCAAGCGCCACGGCGTCGGCGGCGTTCTGATTTTCGTCGACCTCGACGAATTCAAACCGATCAACGACACCTACGGGCACGCGGCGGGTGACGAAGTTCTGGTGACGGTGGCGAACCTGCTGAAGATTCAAGTGCGCGACACCGACTATATCGGCCGGCTGGGCGGCGACGAATTCGCGATCCTGCTGCCGCGCTCGAACAAGCGGAACGGTGTGCGCCGCGCCGAAGACCTCGACCAAAAACTCAACAACGCCTACGCGGCTTGGGACGGCCAGAACATCAAAATCAAGGCAAGCTGCGGCGTACACATGTATGCCGCCGACGCCGAGGTGAAGGAACTGCTCGAAAGCGCCGATGCCGCCATGTACAAGATCAAGCAAGAGCGCAAACAGAAATTCGGCATCAAGACGCGCTGACGAGAAGGCGCTTCACGAAAAAAGGCGATCCCTCGGGATCGCCTTTTTCATTTCAGTCTTTCTTCTCGATCTGTTTTGGCAGATCGAGCTTGATGTGCAGTTCTTTGAGCTGTTTGGCCGACACCGAGTTCGGGGCCTGCATCAGCAAATCCTCGGCACGGCCGGTCATCGGGAACATCGTCACTTCACGGATATTCGGTTCGTCGGCCAACAGCATGACGATGCGGTCGATTCCGGGCGCGGAACCGCCATGCGGCGGGGCGCCGTACT
>JAGREB010000070.1 GCA_020446775.1 Paracoccaceae bacterium | reverse complement strand
CGAATTCTTCGGATCGTCGCCCGCTTCCGCGGCAAGATAAGGATCGATGCCGACGGCTTGCGCAGCCATCATGGTCAGGCCTTCTTTGTATGAATATCCATTTCTGCGCGGGCTGCGCTGAACCGGTTTGGTCATCGTCATTCTCCATTGTGAAAAATCCGCCAGCCCCAATGGCCGGCGGGGGTGAAATTGCGTTTGGAAATTGTAGTAGCCGCTAAACCACCCACTCCGCCGGCGGGTCGACGTCGGCATTGGACCAAGCATCCGTATTGCTGACGCGGTCGCGGCCCATGGCGGCGGCGCGGAAGGCGTCGGCGGCGTGGCTGTTGTCGTCGTGCTCGGGCCGGTCGAGGAACACGTTGCGGGCGGCATCGCGGGCACGGCGATAACGGCGCAGCTTGGTCAGTCCGTCGCGGCAGCGGTCGGCATCGAAGCGCGACACGCGGATCAAACGCCGCGCGGCATCGATACCGTCGGCCAATGGTTGGCGCGGTAGCACCGTCGCCTTGAAGCCCAGTTGCTCGAACACATCGCGCCGCGTCCGCCCGCCGAGGATGCCGGGATCGCGCTGGCCGCCGTCGTGCGGCCAGATGTGATCGCCGTAACTCCAGCGCCGCTCGGCCGCGCGGGCCTTCAGCACCGCGGCGTAATGATCGAGGCTTTGGCCGCTGTTTTCGTAATAATCGACCCAGCGCCACTCGCCACCGGTGCCTTGCCCGAACCAGATGGTGGTGTCGTCGGACACGCCTAAATCCCAGAACGTATGCACCGGGAATTGCGGATCGGGCAGCACAGTAGCGATGCGTCGCTCGCGCTCGGCAGTTGCCAGTTCCTCGGCAAAGTACGCCCCTTCCACCGGCAAGCGCCCGTATTCGGCACCGAGGTAAACCGCGACCCATGCGTCCTCCTTGCCCGGCAACTGCGCGGTGTAATACCCGTCGATCAAGTTGGGTAGATTTTCTGCGTGTGGATTGGCGACCCAATCGTGTGTGCCCGGTGACGTCTCAACCCTGCGTACACCGCCCGGCTGGCGGAAAAACGCCCAGCCCTCGGGCTGCTCGACCTCGGCCAAGTCATACAGCCAGTGATCCTCATCGGGCATGTTGGTATCGGCGATGATGCCGTGCCATGTCGGCCCGCCGTCCTTGACCGGCGGATAACGGCCGATGCGCCCGTCGCCGGCATCGACGATGGCACGGCTGAGTTCGCGAACCTCGTTGAAGTAGATGCCGGTGACTTCGAGCGAGAGGAATTTCTTGGCGTCGGCTTCCTGATCCATGGCCAGGAACACGACGTCGCATTCCACCCGCGTACCGTCGCCGCGCAGGCCGAAGCGCAGGCGATGCTCGAACGGGATCGAGGACGAGAATTTACCGAATTCGTCGCCGAACCAAGCACGCCACGTCTTGACGGTGGTGCTTTTCAGTTCGGGATAGGTATTGCGAATGACAGCGAAGCGCGTGCGGCGGACACCGCGCGAATCGGGGGCCTGCTCGCGGGCACGTCGCAGCAACTCATGGCAGCAGGCGACCGACTTGCCCGAGCCGAACGGCCCCATCAGCACGCGGCGGCGCGCGTCGCTTTTCAGAAATGCCGACGCCACCGGCCCCGGCGCATAATACACCGGCCGAATCAGAGAATTTTTCATATGCGATCGTTCAGTTTTCGGGTGCGGGATCGAGATTGATGGTGATGTCGCAGAACGGCCCATCCGCGGCGGGTTCGGCGTCGCTGGCGCGCGCGCCGTATTTCTTGGGCGCGAGGCAGGCCATCAGCCAGCGGCGCGCATCGATACGCAGCTTGGCACGCGACACATGATCACGGTTAAACACACGCGTCGTCTTGCCCTTGGTGTCGGTTCGCTCGCTCCAATCGCCGTCGCAATCGTCGGCGATGGCGATGATCTCCTCGGCCCAATGTTCCGCCTGCCAGGCGCGTGCGGCGGTGTAACGCTCGCGCAAATCGGCGTTGGCGATCAGCCAGCGATAAAAACTGCTGGCGGCGGGCATCCCGCGCCGGGCGCAGATGGCACGAAGACTTTCGCCTTCCGCCAGTGCGATCAGGATCGCTTCGGCGACATGTTCCGAAAACACGACCGGCACGCGTGTCTTCATACGCCGGCGAACCCGCGCGTTATCGCGTTCGGCATTACGCGGCTTGGGCATGGCCGCACATCTTGCGATTCATCTCGGCGTCGGCATGCCAGCCGTAACAGGCGGCGAGCGTCGGCAACAACCCATCGCCGTGAACGATGATGCGGATCGGCTCC
>JAGREB010000069.1 GCA_020446775.1 Paracoccaceae bacterium | reverse complement strand
TGATAATAGTCGGGGTGGATTTCGCTGAACGCGAGGAAGCCGTGCCGATTGCCGCCGTAATCGACGAAGGCGGCTTGAAGCGACGGTTCGACCCTTACGACTTTGGCAAGGTAGATGTTGCCTTTGATTTGTTTCTTTGACGACGTTTCGACATCGAATTCATCGAGCCGGGTTCCGTCCAACACCACGACCCGGGTCTCTTCCCGGTGGGTGGCGTCGATCAACATACGTTTGACCATTTAAAGTTACGCTCCGAACAAGCGCGGCGGACGCACGCTGAGGCGTCCCCAAGCCGCGACGGTTTTTTTCAAGTGAATTAAAACGTCCAAATTGTGTGATACCGGCAGCGTCCGGCATCCGTTGCTGTGCACGCGTCGCAGTCGCGCAACCGGTCGGGAATCCGTTCGGGTTCGCGTTGCTGTTGCTGATCACGTGCGCCTCAATGTTCGTTTAGGGATCATGCGCGTGCGGACCTTCGCGATGCACAACGCGCGCTGATATGCTGGCGACCGGGATTTGAGGAGTTCGGCGTCGAGAAAATTTGCCAAGCCAATTCAATGGCTTCCGGGCAATATCCCCGCGCTGCTTTCACGCGTCCGCTAATGGCCAGCGCCCAATGCAACATAGCCGGTTCGCGGCGGATTGCAAAAACTGAATTTCGAATGCCGTTTTCGCAATTTTAACCAAATCGCGGGAATCTCGCTAAGTCATTGAGATTCTTGAAACGACTCGGGACGTCAGGCATACTCAGGCTGAACCAGCGGGGCATGCTTGAAACTTCATTTCGTCAGATCACGCCGTGGCGGCGGGCGCGCGGAGACCGGTTTAAGTGGTTCAAGATATTGAAATAAAAGAAGAAAAAACGAATGGATTGCGCCGCCGCGATCTCCTGATCGCTTCCGCCGCAAGTTCCCTCGCGCTTTCCGGCGGGATCGCGGCAGCGGACGATTTCCCCAATATCCGGATTCACGACCACGGCCCGTTTACCCGCTTGGTCGTCGAACTGCCCCAGGTTTCGACAATTTCCGCGTTTCAGCTGGCCGATCCCTATCGCTTGGTGGTCGACCTGGGTGACGTGACGTGGTCAGGCGGTATTCCCGACGCGATCACGAGCACCAAGCTTGTAGCGGCCGTGCGCGCCGGCCAATTCAATCCCTCCATATCGCGCATTGTCGCCGACCTGACGGGGCCGGTTTCTCCGGCGCGCGCGTTCGTGCTGGCGCCGACCGGGGCGACGCCCTGGCGGTTAGTGTTCGATCTGGCGCCGAGTACCGCCGATGCAGTGGCCGCAGCGATTGGTCCCGCGAACCCGATCGTGATTTCGGGCGGATTGGAGCCCGGCCTCAATCGCGGCCCGGTTACGGCATCGTCTTCCGCCGGCCAGCAAAAACCGGCGGCGCCTGCCGAAACGGCACCGCCGGCCGATTCAAAGATCGTCATCGCCATCGATCCCGGTCACGGCGGCATCGACCCCGGTGCGATCGGGTTGAGCGGCGTTTATGAGAAAAATCTCACGCTCGCCGCGGCGCAACAGCTCAAGGCGAAACTCGAGGCGACCGGCCGCTATCGCGGCGTTCTGACGCGATCGCGCGATACCTCGCTCGGTCTGCGCCAAAGGATCGACATCGCGCGTCATGCCCGCGCCGACGCGTTCATCTCGTTGCACGCCGATTCCATGCGCGATCGTGGCACCCGTGGGTTGTCGGTTTACACGCTGTCTGAAAAGGCCTCCGACAAGGAGGCGGCGTCCCTGGCGGAAGCCGAGAACAAAGCCGACTTGATCATTGGAATGGACCTGACCAACGAGTCACAAGAGGTCCGAAATATCCTGATCGATTTGGCTCAACGCGAAAGCATGAATCTGGCCTCGAAAATGGCCGAGATCATGATCGCGGAGTTGGGCCGTGAAGTGAAACTCCTGCGCAATACCCACCGGTTTGCCGGGTTTGCCGTGTTGAAGTCGCCCGACGTTCCCTCGGTTTTGGTCGAGATGGGTTACCTGTCGAACCGGGAAGAAGAAGCGGCGCTCAAGCGTGAAGCCTATCGCGGCAAATTGATGGCTTCGGTGGTGAAGGCAATCGACCGCTATTTCGCGAAGGTTCAAGTCGCCAAGCGGACCTGAAGGTCTGCGATGTGCGGCCGTCGCCGGTCCGCAAACTTCGATTGAATGCCTTGAAATCAGCACATTTCGGCGCAATCGATGGCGCACCGGTGTATAGTGCGAACTGCGGCGGCGCGGGCTTTCGCCGCACAACATAACTCAAGACGGGTATGCTGAAATTTTTCTCAATCCTGGTAGGGCTTTTGCTGCTCGGCGTTTTCGCTGCCGGCGGCGTCACCGTATGGGTGTTCTACGAGTACGGTCGAGGCCTGCCGGACTATCGCCAGTTGGCGGTTTATGAACCGCCGGTGACCACGCGCGTTTACGCCGGCGACGGGCGTCTGTTGCACGAATATGCCGTCGAGAGCCGCATCTTCGTTCCCATCGAGGCCATTCCGCAGAAGATCAAAGACGCGTTCGTGTCGTCCGAGGACCAGCGCTTCTATACGCACCCGGGCGTCGACCCGATCGGCTTGGCGCGTGCCGTTGTCGTCGCCGTCGGCCAGAAACTTGCCGGCTCAGATCGCCGTATCAAGGGGGCGTCGACGATTACGCAGCAGGTCGCGCAGAATTTTCTGCTCGGCAAGGATTACGAATTCGAACGCAAGATTCGCGAGGCGATCCTGTCGCTGCGTATGGAGCAAGTGTACTCGAAAGACCACTTGCTCGAGCTGTATCTGAACGAAATTTATCTTGGTCAGCAGTCTTACGGAGTTGCGGCCGCGGCCCGGAACTATTTCGACAAGTCGCTCGATGAATTGACCTGGTCGGAAGCGGCCTATCTCGCCGGCGTGCCAAAGGCGCCTAATAACTATCACCCGGAACGAAACCCGCAGGCCGCGCGCGAGCGGCGGGATTATGTCATCGGCCGGCTGCTCGACGACGGTAAGATCGATGTGGCGACGGCGATTCAGGCACGCAGCGAGCCATTGATCGCGAAAAAGCGCCAAGTCTCCACTGTGGTGAGCGGGGGACAGTTTTTTGCCGAGGAAGTGCGCCGCGATCTCGCGCGCAGTTACGGTTCCGAGACGCTGTACAAGGGTGGACTGGCGGTGCGGACGTCGCTCGAACCCGAGTTGCAGGCGATCGCGACGCGGGTACTCCAGAACGGACTTGTCGCCTACGACTTGCGCCACGGTTGGCGCGGGCCTTTGGCGAGCGCATCGCCGGGCAACGATTTGCAAGGCCGGCTTGCAAAACTGAACGTTCCGTCCGGCTTGCCGGAAGGGTGGCGCGTCGCCTTGGTGCAATCGGTACGTGACGACACCGCGGCGATCCTGATGGCTGACGGCGATACGGGATCGATTCCGATGGCGGGCTTGAGTTGGGCACGGCCATGGAAGCCCGATCAGACTCTCGGCGAACGAGTCCGTTCCGCTTCGCAAGTGTTGGCGGCGGGCGATATCGTGCTGGTCGAACCGTTGCGCGATGACACGTCGGGTGCGGAACGCGCCGGCGAGTTCGCTTTGCGGCAAATTCCCCAAGTCGACGGCGCGATTGTCGCGCTCGATCCGCATACGGGCCGCGTATTCGCGCTCGACGGGGGCTTCGTCTATGCCCGGTCGGAATTCAACCGCGCCACCCAGGCGCTGCGTCAGCCGGGATCGGCCTTCAAGCCGTTCGTCTATCTTGCCGCGTTTGAATCCGGATTGACGCCGTCGACTTTGGTTCTCGATGCACCGTTCGTCATGGACCAGGGGCCGGGACTGCCCAAATGGAAACCCAAAAACTACACTTCCGAATATCTTGGGCTCGCGACGTTGCGCAAAGGTATCGAGAAATCGCAAAACCTGATGACGGTTCGTCTTGCGCAAACCATCGGCATGGACAAGGTCGGCGCGGTTGCCAAGCGTTTTGGAATCGTCGACGACATGCCGAGCAATCTTTCGGCGGCGTTGGGTTCCGAAGTCACCACGGTCCTTCGATTGACGACCGCCTACGCGATGCTGGTCAACGGCGGCAAAAAGGTCACGCCGACGTTGATCGACCGCATTCAGGACCGCAACGGCAAGACCGTCGAGCGCCGCGATACGCGGACCTGCGAAGAGTGCGCCGGCGCTTATGCCAGTCTTGAATCACCGCCGGAACTGCCCGATCTGCGCGAACAGATCACCGACCCCGCGAGCGCGTATCAGATCGTTCACTTGCTTGAAGGGGTTGTAACTCGCGGCACCGGGCGCTCGGTGTCGGCCGTGGGCAAGCCGCTGGCCGGCAAGACGGGAACCAGCAACGACAGTTTCGACACGTGGTTTGTCGGGTTTTCCCCCGACCTTGCTGCCGGGGTGTTCGTCGGTTTCGACGAACCGCGCACCCTGGGTCCGCGCGAAACCGGCGGGTCGGTTGCGGCGCCTATTTTCCGCGATTTCATGGCCGAGGCGCTTAAAGACCGGCCGGCGACGCCGTTTCGGATTCCGGAAGGGATTACTCTTGTCCGCGTCGATCCCAACACCGGCAAGCCCGCGCTCCCGGGCCAGCGCAACGCGCTGCTCGAGGCTTTCAAACCGGGCACTTCGCCATTTTCCCAGCCCACCATTCTTGGGGCGGCAGAAAACAACACTGAGTCGGTTTTTGGCGAGCAGCCCGCCGTCGGCGGCTTGTACTGATCATTCGCGCCGATCTCTGTACTGGAAGCGTCGGGCTCAACATGCTTGAGATCGATGCTGGTATCGCTTAAACAGCGCCGCAGAACACAAGCATTCGTAGAGGTTTGCCATGCGTCCCGACATCGAAACCAAGGCCGACGACATCAAGCGTTCCTTGTCTCTGCTCCGGAGGCATCTTTGACTGGGATCGCGCACTTTATCGTCTCGACGAACTGAACGCGAAAGTCGAAGAGCCCGATTTTTGGGCCGTGCCGGCGAAAGCTCAGGCCCTGATGCGCGAACGCACGCGCCTCAGCGACGCGATCTCATCCGCCAAAGGGCTTGAGGCCGAACTCGACGACGCCTTGACGCTGGCCGAGCTGGCCGATCAGGAAGGCGACGAACAATCCCTTGAAGAAGCCCGCAGCATGTTGGCCAAGGCGCACGAACGCGCCCGCCAACTTGAACTGCAAAGCCTATTGTCGGGCGAGGCGGACGGCAACGATTGCTACCTTGAAATCCACGCCGGCGCCGGCGGCACGGAATCTCAGGACTGGGCCGAGATGCTGTCGCGCATGTACACGCGCTGGGCCGCCAAGAAGGGTTACAAAGTCGAATACTTGGAAGAAAGCCCGGGGGAAGGGGCCGGCATCAAGTCGGCGACGTTCCGAATTTCAGGCAACTATGCCTATGGCTGGTTGAAAACCGAATCAGGCGTGCATCGCTTGGTGCGCATTTCGCCGTTCGACTCCAACGCGCGCCGCCACACCAGTTTCTCCTCGGTGTGGATTTACCCGGTGATCGACGACACCATCGAGATCGAGATCAACGAAAAGGATTGCCGGATCGATACCTATCGCTCGTCAGGCGCGGGTGGGCAGCACGTCAACAAAACCGACAGCGCGGTGCGCATCACCCATATGCCGACGAATATTGTCGTGCAATGCCAGTCGGAACGCTCGCAGCACCAAAACCGCGCCAAGGCCTGGGACATGCTGCGAGCGCGCTTGTATGAGGCGGAGTTGAAAAAGCGCGAAGAAGTCGCCGACGCCCAAGAAGCCGCCAAAACCGACATCGGTTGGGGTCACCAAATTCGCAGTTACGTTTTGCAACCCTATCAGTTGGTCAAGGATTTGCGCACCGAAGTCGAGACGTCCGATACCCAAGGTGTCCTCGACGGCGATCTCGACAAGTTCATGGCGGCTTCGCTCGCCAGCCGCATCAAGGGCGGCGGTGAGGAGACGGCGGCGTAATTCGTTAGGGCCGCGGCATGCGGATGACGTTGACGATCATTAGTTTTTACTCTGACCATAAATACGTTCGCGCCCACCGCTCGACCACAAAAGGTGTATTTTTAGTATGTAGAGCCGGAGGACCGTTTGATGGGCTTGGATCCGAGTGCCGACCGCTCCCCAAGTGATATTCGACGCGATATCGATTCTCCTCCGGAAACGGCAGGATGGACACCGCAAGAATATCTAGGCGAAGGCTGGGTTGACCGCCGTCGAACTATGCGGATTCTCGAGATTGGTCCTGGGGGAGAAAAAAGGTCGCGTACGGTAGAACTCAAGGCACCGTACAAAGAACCGATTGAGACTTTGCGCTCAATGGCCGATGCCCTGAACTTGGATTCTCAGTTTCTGAAACTGACGTGGCTACCACTTCGCGATGGTCGCATAATCGCACTACTCTCGGGACCAGCAGCTACCGTCAATCAAGTTGCGCCAGCTGGTATCAAAGCCCCGGGATTTGCTATCCAGTTTCAGCTAGTTGCGGAATTGCTCATTGATTACATCGCAAAGAGCCAAATAAATTTTGATGTTCAACTTAACGATAAAGCGAAGGCCGACGCCCTCAGCGCAATTGGCGACGCATTAACTGCGATCGAGCAAGCGCAGCGAGACAGCGGAATATCACAAACGGAACTCTCTTCAATTCGCGCGCGATTGCGTGCGATTCATCTCCTGATTGAAGAGGATCCGAATCCGCCCCTGAAGGCTATCGGCGAGCTTTTCGAATCCCTGGTTCACTACGCGCCCCTATATCCAATATTCGTGGATATTTTCGTGCGCTTGTTGAGCCTTAAGTTCTGACCTTCAGGGTTGTGGATAAGCATTTGGGGTCAGAGTAAAAACGCCGCTCCGCCTTATGGCCGCGGCATGCGGATGACGTTCACGATCATCACGATCACCGCCGCGATACCCATCTGGAGATAAAACGGAAAGGCGTGGTTGGTGGCGTACGCTGCCGTGCCGATCAGCGGGCCGATCATGAAGCCGATCGACTGGAACGACGTGGTCAGTCCGGCGACGCTGCCCTGGTTTTCGGGTCCGGCCGAAAGTGATGACGCCGTCATGAACGCCGGCCAGCCAAAGCCGCCGCCGAATCCCATCAACATCATGGCTGCCAAAGCCACCGGGTAGCTTGCCGTCAAATTCAACGTGGCTGATGCGGCAATCACGATCGGCATGCCGACGCTGACCATTTTGCGCGGCGACCAGCCGAGCCTCTTGATCAAAACCACTTGAACCAGGATTTGCGCGACGGCTTGACAGGAGAACGCCAAACCAACTGCGCGTGTCGTGCTCGCGGTGTCGAGGGCGAAACGGTCCTGGAAATGGAAGCCGAGGCAAACCATCAAACCGATGTTGCCCATGATCAAGAGCCCGAACGCCGCCACGATCGAAAGCGTCTGGCGGGTCAGGATGCTGCGGAATGACGGTTGCGCGAGTGCGACGTGCCTTCGTGGTTCGTGAATGTTGACCACGTAAAGAAGCGTCGAAATGGCGGCGAACGCGCTGACGGCGTAAATCGGCACGGTCGCGCCGAAACCGGAAAATGCGGCGGCGACTCCCGGTCCGACGACCGAGCCCAATCCCCACGTCGCGCCGATCAGCGCGACCCCGCTCGCGCGATTTTCACGCGACGTGAGATCGGCGACCAGGGCCATGGTCGTGGGATAAACCGCACCCGACGTCAGCGAGTAAAGGCCGCGGGTCGTCGCCATCAACGTGAAGGCGAGGCTGGCGTTGATTGATAGCGCCAAGCGTGCGTCGATCACCGCGCCGAATATGGTATTTGTGACGACGTAGCCGACGCCGCCGATCAGCAGCAGCGGCTTGCGGCC
>JAGREB010000068.1 GCA_020446775.1 Paracoccaceae bacterium | reverse complement strand
AACCCTTGGTCACGGCTTTGGTCGTATTGCCAACCGCGTCGAGCGCGTCGGTCGATTTACGAACTTCAGGCGGCAAGTGCGACATTTCGGCGATACCGCCCGCGTTGTCCGTCACCGGGCCATAGGCGTCGAGCGCAACGACGATCCCGGCCAGCGCCAACATCGTGGTGGCCGCAACCGCGAGGCCGAACAAGCCGGCGACCGAGTATGACGCGATGATACCGCCCGAAATCACCAGCACCGGCAATGCGCACGCTTCCATCGAAATCGCGAGGCCTTGGATGATGTTGGTGCCGTGGCCGGTGGTCGAGGCACGCGCCACGCTTTGCACCGGGCGGAAACCCGTGCCCGTATAGTACTCGGTGATGAACACGATCAGGCCGGTGACGACCAAGCCAACGATCGCGCAGGTGATCAGATTGGTCGAGGTAATCGTGCGGCCGCCTTCGGTCACGATCGGGGCACCGAACATCTGCGTCGTGATGACGATGATGAGAATGGCCGAAATCACCGACGTGACGATGAAACCCCGATACAGCGCCGGCATGATTTTGCCGCTGGCGCCGATGCCCGAGAAAAAGGTCCCGATCACCGACGCGATGATGCACACCCCGCCGACGACCAGCGGATACAGCATGGCCGAGGCTTCCGCCGCACCTTCGAAGTAGATGGTCGCGAGCAACATGGTCGCGACGATCGTCACCGCATAGGTTTCGAACAGGTCGGCGGCCATACCGGCGCAATCGCCGACGTTGTCGCCGACGTTATCGGCGATCACGGCGGGATTGCGTGGGTCGTCTTCGGGAATTCCCGCTTCGACCTTGCCGACCAAGTCGGCACCGACGTCCGCACCCTTGGTGAAGATGCCGCCACCCAAACGCGCGAAGATCGAAATCAACGACGCGCCGAAGCTGAGCGCGACCAGGCCTTCGATCAGTTTACGCTGATCGACGCCCGAGGTTTTGAGGCCGATGTAATAGCCCGCGACGCCCAACAGACCCAGGCCGACGACGAGCAATCCGGTGATCGCACCGGCTTGGAACGCGACGTTGTGCGCAGGCTTCAAGCCGCCTTCCATCGCGGCGGCGGCCGTGCGCACGTTCGCGCGCACCGAAACGTTCATGCCGACGTATCCGGCAACGCCCGACAGGATCGCGCCGATCACGAAACCGACCGCAACCGTGACCCCCAGGGTCACCGCCAAAATGATGGCAACGACAATCCCGGCAATGCCGATCGTGGTGTATTGGCGATTGAGGTACGCGGCCGCGCCTTCTTGGACGGCGGCGGCAATTTCTTGCATGCGCGCGTTGCCGGCCGGCTTCGCGAGGACCTGACGGGTTGCGTATATGCCGTAGAGCACGGCGAGCACGCCGCAGGCGACGACTAGAAGTTCCAGAGAGCTCATGATTCCCCTTCTTCGTTAGGTTCGAGCGATTCGACCGGCGTGCCAGATGGCATCCGCCAAAAAGCAAATTAATACGGTTTTTCAGTCAGTTGGCGGGATACTGGCCAAATGCTCGGAAAATGGCGGGCGCAAACTGCCAGAAGCACCCTCCCCGCGCAACATTTGAGTCGGCGCGACGGGTCATCTCAAAGGCCCGAAAAGCCCTAATCAAGCGCACCAAATCGCTGTTCGAACACGTTAACCAGGAGCACATCTTTGACTTGCTCGCCAAACACCCGCTTTGATTGCTTCTGCAGCCTTTTCTTGATGTGTTCCAAATTCAGCAAATCGTTTTTTACGAAATAGTCGCTGAAATACGGCATGAACTCTTCCAGCACGGCGTCCTGGTAAACCGCCAGCTTGTTTTCGACGGGCCCCTTGTTGCCCGAATCGACCAGCAGCCGGATGTTGATATAGACGCGAGTCTTCACGCGACCGTTGATCACGACCGGCACAATCATGTCGCGAAGATTCACGAACGTCATGGCCGCTTCGGGCGCTTCGAATTTCTTGCGCTTCATTTCCGCGCGGCGCGCGGCTTCCGATGCCGCGCTTTCGCCTTGCGCGACCGGATTGAAGGGATTCGGAATCACGCCAAGGATGATCAAGCCGCCGACGCCGCCGCCGCCAACCAGAATCAGCAGGATCAGAATCACGATGAAGCGCTTCATGGGCGGAAAACCACTCGGTCAATGACGCAGGGACAAATCATAAATGCCGGTAGCCGGAGTGCAAGACCGGGACGCTCCCGCCCGACTCATCCACCACCCTAACCGAATTTCCGTCGTTGACGCCACCAATCACGGTAATCGGCGTCCCGGTTGTCCGCGCGATGCCTTGAATTTCGGCGATGCGCCCCGGCGGCACCGTGAAGGCGATTTCATAATCATCCCCTCCACCGAAGACATGCCGCCACGCCTTGTCGTCGTCTTGAATCGCCTTTCGCATCGTCGGAGACAACGGGATCTGCGACCGCTCGATTGTCGCGCCGACTTTTGATTGCTCGCACACGTGGCCGATATCTCCGACCAGACCGTCGGAAATATCCAGGCTCGCGCTCGCGAGGTGGCGGATCGCGAACCCAACTTTTAGGCGCGGTTGCGGAAGCAAGTATCGGTCGACGGCGTGATCGCGGCCGGCAGTGGTTGCTTCGCCGGAGTCCTTGTTCCGGAGAAAATCCAATCCAAGCGCGGCGTCCCCAATCGTTCCCGTCACACAGATTGCATCGCCCGGTTTCGCTCCACTTCGGGTGAGCATCTCCCCCGTTGGCACCTCGCCCAGCGCGGTGATGGAGATGGTAAGCGGTCCCGGTGTCGAGACCGTGTCACCACCCAACAACGGCAAACCGTATACGTTGATGTCGTCGCCAAGATCAGTCGTGAATGCGCGCAACCAGGCCTTATCGGTCCCGCGCGGAATTGACAGACACATCAAAAATCCAATGGGAACGGCGCCCTTGGCAGCAAGGTCCGACAGATTGACGCGCAAAGCCTTGCGCGCCACCAGCCCGGGCGCATCTTCTTCGCGAAAATGAACGCCACCGATGACGGTATCGGCAGTCACGACAAGTTCGTGTCCCGCGCGTGGAACAATCGTCGCCGCATCGTCACCCAAACCGCGCGCGCCGGGCGCGCCGATCGACAACGGGGCCAGCATTTCGCGGATGAATTCGAATTCGTCCATCGTCAGGGCGACGGATCGCCGTCCGTGTTTTTGGGTTCAAGCCGGTCGATCGCACGCGCGACCCGGTCCAGTACCGCGTTGACCATTCCCGTTTCCGGGCCCGCGTAAAACGCCTTGGCGATGTCGACGAATTC
>JAGREB010000067.1 GCA_020446775.1 Paracoccaceae bacterium | reverse complement strand
AAGGTCCTCGTCACCGGCGGCGCGGGATTCATCGGCTCGGCGGTCGTGCGTCACTTGATTGGGCAAATCGGCGCGTCGGTCGTCAACGTCGATGCGTTGACCTATGCAGGCAATCTCGATTCGCTTGCGCCGATCGACAACCGCCCGGGTTATCGGTTCGTTCACGGGAACATCTGCGACGCCGCGCTGATTGGATCGTTGTTCCGCGACGAGCAGCCCGATGCCGTGATGCATCTCGCCGCCGAAAGTCACGTCGACCGCTCGATCGATGGACCGGCCGAGTTCATTTCGACAAATATTACCGGCACCTACACCATGCTCGAAGCGGCCCGGGCTTACTGGACCGCCTTGCCCGCCGCACGCAAGGACGCGTTTAGGTTCCATCATATTTCGACGGACGAGGTTTTTGGATCTTTAGGGTCCGAAGGCAAGTTCACCGAGACGACCCCTTACGCGCCAAACTCGCCGTATTCTGCGTCCAAGGCCTCGGCCGATCACTTGGTGCGCGCGTGGCACCATACTTATGGCTTGCCGGTGATCACCACCAATTGCTCGAACAATTACGGGCCCTACCACTTCCCGGAAAAACTGATCCCGTTGACCATTCTGAATGCGCTCGAGGGGAAGCCGCTGCCGGTTTACGGTACCGGCGCCAACGTCCGCGATTGGCTTTATGTCGAAGACCATGCCGAAGCATTGTGGACTGTGGTCACCAAAGGTCGGCCCGGCGAGGTCTATAACATCGGCGGCGAGGCCGAACGCCAGAATATCGACGTTGTGAAGACAATCTGTGCGCTGGTCGACGAATTGGCCGCACCGCCCACGCGTTGCCAGGACCTCATCACCTTCGTCACCGACCGGCCGGGCCACGACGCGCGCTATGCCATCGACATTTCCAAGATCCGCCGCGAATTAGGATGGACGCCGCGCCACACCTTCGGCAGCGGTTTGCGCAAGACGGTGCAATGGTATCTCGACCACCGCGACTGGTGGACAAAAATCCGCGAACGCAAATACGGCGGAGAACGCCTAGGCCTTGCCGGCGGGAGAAAATCGGCGTGAGCGTCGAAATTCTGTTGACCGGCGCCAACGGTCAAGTCGGTTGGGAAGTCGAACGCCGGGCCGCGACCCATGGCGTGAAGGTCCGTGCCCTCGCGCGGAACGAACTCGATATCTCCGACCGCGCGGCCGTAAAGCACACCATCGCCGAACACGCACCCAAAGTCGTGATTAATGCTGCGGCTTACACGGCGGTCGATAAGGCGGAATCGGAAAAGGACCTCGCATTCGCCGTCAATCGGGATGGCGCCGCCCACGTCGCCGAAGCATGTGCGGCAAGCGGCGCGAGCCTGATTCATTTCTCGACTGATTATGTCTTCGACGGCGCGAAATCGGGGCCTTATGTCGAAACCGATCCAGTTAATCCGGTCAGCGTCTATGGCGCGAGCAAGCTCGCCGGCGAAGATGCCATCCGCACCGCAGCACCGCGCCACATCATATTGCGCACGGCCTGGGTTTACGGCGTGCACGGACATAACTTTGTCAAGACCATGCTGAGGCTTGGCCGTGAACGGCCCGAATTGCGCGTGGTCGACGATCAGCGCGGTTGCCCAACATTCGCGGGCGATTTGGCCGACGCGGCGCTGGCGCTGGCGCGGCGCGCGCTTGCCGGATCAATGACCGAAGGTGGTTACGGTACGTTCCATTGCGTCGGCTCGGGCGAAGTCACATGGTGCGGCTTCACTCGAAAGATTATCGGCCTGGCCGGGACGCGCCTGGGTCAAACACCGAAGATCACGGCGATCACGACAGCCGATTACCCTACCCCGGCACGGCGTCCGGCCAACTCGGTCTTGGACTCGACCAAACTCGCGCGTGTGCATGGCTTGACGTTGCGGCCGTGGCCGGAAGCGCTGGCCGAAATGCTCGACACCGTGCTCGACGGCGAGCAACACAAGTAATTCGAAATCTTAAGTAACGGGTTGCGCGAGACGCGTGATCATCTTCAGCGCCGCGAAGGTCAAACCGAGCGCCGCCAGCCACCATTCCGCCGTCAATCCGAAGCTGACCAGCCAGAACACAGCGGCCGCGGCGATGGTTGCCGCAATCGTGGCAAGAACCTCGCGCGGCGGCGCAATAAGGATCACGTCGCGGACCGTAGCGGCAATCCATCCGAGCAGCAGGACGACGCCGATCAATCCGAAATCGAGCCATGCCTCGAGCATGCCGTTATGGGGATGCATGTAAGGCACGTCGGCGCCACTTTCGCGCCCCAACGCGCGGCCGGCATCGTACCCGAAACCTGCGGTGGGTCGTTGCGCGATGGTGTCGCTCACACTCGTCCAAATTTCGAGACGTTGGGCCCAATTGCCGCTGACGTTTTGCGCAAGCCAAGCGCCACCGCCGTGGCCGAGCGCAAAATCCGCCAGCCACCCCCAACCGAGCGCAAGGGTCACCAACACTGCTACGACCGCGACAAATCCCTTTCTCTGCGCGAAAAACACGATCGCGCCCATGAACGCGCCTGTGCAAATTGCCGCCGGGGCTGCGTCCATGCGGTAGGACAGCGCAAGAACATAAACCGCGAGGATCGCGATGGCTGCCGTGCTCCAAGACCAACGCCGGGCGATCAAATACGCGGCCGGAAAAGTCAGGCAGCACAGGAACGCAAGCCCGCCCGACATGACGTTGAATAAGCGTTCCGTCGTCTCCGCCGTGCGCACGAGGCCGATCAGACCCGCGCCGGTGAGGCGTTCCACCGCGAGTACGCCAAACAGAACCGTGACCGCGGTGAGCCCGGCCGCGGCGATTTGGCCGAGCCGCACCACGTCTGACCGGCCTATGGCACGCAACAAAAGCGCTGCCATGGCGACGACGGCAAAGGATTTCCACCATTCGATCCAGGGAAATGCGAGCGACCATCCGACCGAGGCGAATACCCAAATCAAGAACGCCGCCCCGAAGCGTGGCCGGTGAGGTCCCGCCAGCATATCGGACCGATGCGTTGCATTTACGAGCATCAGGACAACGCCGAGCGCGAGAACGACGACCGTCGCATCTTTGCTCCATGCCACGAGCGGAACGAACACAAGCGCAAGCCATGCCGGATCGAAGCGCCGCAACCGAATCCCCGAGGTTTGGGTGCCGTCGGTCATGCGTTGGTCCCGCCGGCACAGGAACGCATGATGCCGAAGATGCGTCCCGCGGCGGCGGCCGTGTCGTAGTTCTGCAAGGCCAACTCATGCGCCCGGCGGCCGAATGCGGCGCGGCGTTTGGAATCGCGGTACAAAACCATCAACGCGTCGAACCATTCCTGGGACGTACGGCAGTGAAAACCGGTCTCGCCCGGAACCGTCAATTCGGCGGCGATTCCGACCGGCGAAACCAGCGCCGGCAGACCGGCCGCCATGTACTGGATGATCTTGTAGCCGCTTTTGCCGCGATGCCACGGCGTATCGGGCAATGGACAAATCCCGGCCGACATCTTCGCCAACACCCGCGCCTCCTCGCCCTCGCGCCACGGCAGCGTGCGCGCCTTGAGTCCGGGAAACTGGTTCTCGCGCGGGCCAACCAGGACGCACTCGGCATCGGTTTCGTTGAGAAACTTTCCGAGCGGATCGAGGATCATCGGCAGGGATTCATCGGCCGTCATGGGCGTGCCGATCCATCCGACGGTGAAGCGTTCGGGCGGACCGGCGTCCGCCACTTGATACGCCGCCACATCGACCGCGCTGGGGATCATATGCACGTTGCGCGCGCCGGCCGCTTGGGCAATCTCGGCCAAGCCGGGATTTCCCACCGTAACGGCATCGGCGCGGCGTATCAGGCGTTCGATTTTATCGCCCCAAAACGCCTGGACGAACTTCGACCTGCGGTCTTTATAATAAAGATGGTGGGCATCGTCGAAATCGATCACCAATTTGCGCCCGGCAAGCAATATGTCTTCCGCAAGAAATGGCGCAAATGGCAACATTTCGCGTTGCAGCCAGATGAGATCGACGTCGCGCTGGGCGATCAAGGTCCACAAGCGATTGGCCCACGCCGCAGCGACGGTCACCGGCGAGCGCGAACCGTCCGCGTAAAGCCGCGTCAGATAATCGCGCGGTAACAACGCGTGTACCGAGACCTTGGCACCGAGTTTTTCGAGATGCGGAACGTATTGCAGAAATCGCACGCGGCTCGATGCGCCATTACGCTCGTATCGCGTCAAAGCCAAGACCGATAGGGTCATGATACCGCCCTCGGCTTCGCGTCGGGAACGTCGACCGGCGTGCCTAATACGCCGAACCCTGCAATCTTGCCGAAGGTCGCAATGACAGCACGCACTGAACCGCCGTTGACCAAGGTTTTCACGATCCGCAACGGCAATTCGATCAGCAGCGCGACGACGAGCACCGCGGCATGTGCGAGCACTCCGAAATGCCGCCGGGCATAAGTGAGCCGGCTGGCGATGTGCAACGCCATGGCGAGGCTGCTGTCATGACTGCTCGACCCGCCGCCCAAATGGCTGGCGTGGGCGTCGCACTCATACCAGCAGACTTTTCCGAGCGCAGCGGCGCGGGCACACACGTCGACGTCTTCATAGTAAAGGAAAAATGCCTCGTCGAATCCATTCAGGCGCTGGAACAGATCGCGCCCGATAAAAAGCGCGGCACCCATCACTTGGCCCACCGGCCCACTGCGGCGATGTGCCGCACGCGACAGGTATGGATATTCGAATTGAGGGAACAACGCATGCAAACCTGCGGTGCGCCACAAAAGATCGACGCACGTCGGCAGGCGCGAGCATGACGGAATTAAAGCGCCGTTCGGGTCCTGCAATTGGGGACCGGCGATGCCGATGTTTGCGTGATCGGGGTCGCGCAACCTGGCGAGGCACGTCTTCAAACAACCCGGCAGCAACGCTGCATCCGGATTGAGAAATAGGATGACACCTGCATCGCCTTGCCGGGCGCCAATATTGCACGCGGCGCCGAACCCGAGATTGCGGCCATTTTCGATAATGGTGGCGCCGCCCGCGCGCCCGACAGCATCGCGTAATTCCGTGGCATCATCGCTGTTGTTGACGACGTATATTCTGGCATCGACCCCGTCTGCTTCGGCCACGTCATGCACCGACCGGACGCAATTGTACGCGTGCGCGGCCGAGTGATAGTTTACGATGACGACATCAATATCGGCCACGGACGGCTCCGACCGGATCGTTCATTCGTAATTCGCTTCGCTTGACGGACGCGCGCATGAGTTCGGAGACACTACGTTCGGAGACACAAAATTCTAAGCCCGCTCCACGGGTTTGCGTGGCGATTATAAGCTATAATTCGGGCGCGACGCTGCCCCGTTGCCTCGACGCCCTGGCGGCCCAGACTTTTCGCGATTTCGAACTGGTGTTGATCGACAACGCCTCGGCCGAACCGCCCGACGCGCTGATCGAAGGCAGGCCGTTTCCTGTAACCTACGCCGCCTCGAAGGACAACCTGGGCTTCGCCGGCGGCATGAACGAGGCTATGGCGCGCTGCAAATCGCCGTATTTGGCCGCGCTCAACCCCGATGCCTATGCGGCGCGGGACTGGCTGGCGAAACTGGTGGCCGCAGCCGAGCAGCACCCCGACATCGCCGCATTCGGATCGCTGCAACTGAACGCAAACGACGAAGCGCAACTCGACGGATTTGGAGATCATTATCTGGTCACCGGTCAGGCATGGCGCGGCACGACATGCCCGGCACCTACTGACAACGCACCGGCTTATTGTTTCGGCGTCTGCGCAGCGGCAGCGCTCTACCGGGCCGATATCGTGCGCGAACTGGGCGGGTTCGATGCGCGCTTTTTTTGCTTTTACGAAGACGTGGACCTGTCGTTCCGCTTGCGCCGCGCCGGACACGCCTGCGCCGTGATCCCCGATGCCATCGTCCACCACGTTGGCGGCGCAAGCTTCGAAGGCAAGTCCGAGCTTGCCGATTTTCTGATCACGCGCAACGCGTGGTGGACCCTGATCAAGAACATGCCGTGGCCGGCGCTGATCTTCGCGGCGCCGGCTTATATTGCGATTCAAGTGCTTTCGCTGATCAAGCGATATCGGCGGTCGCGGTTGAAGGGTTTGCGCGAGGGGTTCGCGCGAACGCCGGAATTCCTCCGTGCGCGCGGCAACCTGGACACGCCTAGGCGCGCATCGTTCATACAACTTATGCGTTGGATCAGCTTCCGGCCGTCGGCGTTCTTCGAACGCCGAACGCTTACGAGACCCCAGGACCAATAACTTCAAACGTCGCGCGGCCGATGTGCAGGCCCACCATCGTCAAGTGGGCCGAACTTGCCAGAACTTCAAATACGACGGCATCGTGCATCCAGTGCCGCTGGACGTGATTGGCCATGGTGCCGTCGGCAATCGCCACCGTCAGCGTGTACGATCCACGCGCCAGCGCGGGCCACGGAAAGCGGAATCGCGCCACGAGTTTAGATCCGGCTGCGACGGGCACGACCGGCGCTTTTTCGCGAAAAGTATTGTCGCCGAACAACAACTGCCCGAGCCGATCCTTAATGTAGAAACCGACGATCGGGCGTTCCACAACCTCGTCCGCGTCGACGACAACACGCAATTCCACGTCCTGCCCCTCGTTGACGGTTTCGAGCCGGCGATCCTCGCCCGGGCGAACTAATCCGGCGTCGGTGATGCGCGCACCACCGATCCCGAAACTCGAAGCGTTGGGATTGAAGGCCGAACAACTTGCGACGCCGCCGTCATCGGCGCGCACCGCGGGATCACGCTCGAACATGACGATGGTTTCGCCCGCCACGGCCTTGACGATGGGCGCGGCGCTTTCGGTCTCCGCGTGTTGTGAGTCCGCATCGTCCGCCGGCCCTTCAAACTGAGACGCGACATATTGCTCGCACACGGCGATGGCACTGCCTTCGGCGCGCACGGCGCCATGATCGAGCCAGATGGCGCGGTCGCACAGCCCGGTGACCGCGCCGAGATCGTGGCTTACGAAGAGGATCGACCCCCGGCGTTTGAAGTCGTTCAGATAGCGCATGCACTTCTGGGTGAAGCGCGCGTCACCCACGGCCAAAGCCTCGTCGATAATCAGGATATCCGCGTCGACGTGCGCAGCGACCGAAAACGCGAGCCGCATGAACATGCCGCTCGAATAGGTACGAACCGGTCGGTCAATGAACTCTTCCAGTTCGGAAAATGCGACGATCGAGTCCATACGCTCGCGCAGCTGGCGGGCATCGAGACCGAGAATGGTGCCGTTGAGCATCACGTTCTCGCGGCCGGTGAAATCGGGTTCGAACCCGGCACCGAGTTCGAGCAGCGCCGCGATGCGTCCGGCCACGGCGATGCCGCCCGACGTCGGCGGGATCGTGCCGGTGACCAGTTGCAGCAATGTCGATTTACCGGCGCCGTTACGGCCGATGATACCGACGGTTTCGCCGCGATTGACCTTGAACGACACCCCTTTGAGCGCGTCGAAACGCGGATATTTGCGCCACGGCATGAGCAGATGGCGCAGCCGGTCCGACGGCCGGTCATACAGGGTGTAGGACTTCGAAAGCGCGTCCGCGACGATGATCGCGTCGTCATGGGCGCCGGCGTCGGCGAACGTCGGGTCAGAGGACATCGCCAAAACCGGACCGCAGGTGACGAAACAACGCGAGGCCGAGCGCGGCCAGAATCCACGCGACGATTGTATAGATGGCCAGCGCGCCCCAATCGGGCGTCGCGCCGGTCAGCATGACATTGCGCATTTGTTCGACAATCACCGTCACGGGGTTGAGGACGATGAGTTTCCGCAAGGCCGGACCGAGGCGATCGAGCGGGTAGAGGATTGGCGATAAGAACAACGCCGCCGTCATGAACAACGCAACCACTTGCGCCAGATCGCGCAAGTAAACGCCGATACCCGCCAACGCCCAGGCGATGCCCATCAGCAGAAGAATGAAGGGCAGCAAAACAATGGGGAAAAGAAGGACGGTGGCAGGCACATGCCCCTGAATCGCGAACGTCGCAACGATCAGAATTACTGTGCTGATCAAGGTATGAAACACGGCGCTACCGACGACGACCAGCGGCAGAATTTCGACCGGAAAGACCGCCTTTTTTACGAGGTTGGCGTAATCGGCGATGGCCCCGGACGACCCGTTGAGTACGTCGGCCATCATCCAAAATACGATCAAACCGGCGAACAGGTTGAGCCCATAGGAAACGGTGTCCGCGCTGGCCGCAGCCCAGGGACTTCGGAGAATGAAGGTAAACGCGAGGAGGTAAATCAGAAGCGTCGTCAGCGGTGCGAGCACCGTCCAAAAGATACCGAACGCGTTGAGCCGATAGCGGCGCGCGATCGCTCGCACGAGAAATCGCATGAACGCCAAGCGGTGCCGGATCGCGACCCGAGGCGGCACCAGCAGGTCCGCAGAATTTCCGTTGTAGTGTGCGGGCGCTCCCAACACAGCCATGTCAGCTTGCCTTGTTGAGTTTGCCGGCGCGCGAATAGGCGTTGATGATTTCGCGGATTGTCATTTGATCGGTCAACCCGCCGAGATCGAGCGTTTCGATGACGGCATTGGAAACGCGCGTGGTGCGGCGGCGCAGCTCCATCGCCAGCTTGATCTCGTCGTAGTCGACCTGCGGGCGTGGCTGGCCTTCGCTCGCGACCGTGTTGCTGCCGTCCGACTTGAAATTGTAATCGCCGATCTGGGTACCGATCAGCGTGAAGTTCGACGGCGTAACCGCGCAAATCCGGAGCAACAGATCGTAATCTTCTTCCAAGGTCCGCGACGTCTCGAGGGTCAGAACATTAGCCGGTACACGCGACCGGTCGATCACGTAACTATGAAGCGGCGCAAAATTGCGATTGAACAGATCGACCAGATCTGCGCCGGGGAATATCCGATCCAATTTTTCGCGCGTGTAAATGAAATCGGGAAAAATATCGAGCGACATCAGGCGCACGGATGCGAAGGCAATGCCCGCCCCGCTGTGCTTGAGTTGACCGATGAGGAACTCATAGGCTTCGGGATAAAGCGTGTCGTCGTAATCGAGGAACGCGAAATAGCGCCCTTCGACGCGATGAATGCCGAGGTCCATCAAAGCGGAACGTGCGTCGGTGGGCTCGGGCTCGGTAAAATTGAAAATCGAAAGACTGATCCCGTCCTCGCCGTCGAACAATGGCTCGATGTTTGCCCGCAGCGCCGCGAGGTCAGCATCCGAGAACCGCTGCACGACCAGGACGACCCGCAACGGGCGGTAAGATTGGCCGACGACCGAGAACAGGCAGCGGTTCAGCTCCGGCAACCGGCGCAAGTCGTGGAAACGGACGATGCAGTCGATCTGATCCGACATGGGGTCACCACCGGACAGGCGAAAAGCTGAAGGCATGACCGAAATCCGCGACGCGTCGCCACGGCACGGGAACAGGCGTCACCGGCACTTCTTCGCGCGGAACGCCGATATCGCGCATTTGCCCTTCGAGCAATGCTTCGAATTCGGCGTTGCCCCACTTGCGCGCCAGCGTAACTCCCGACGCGAGCATCATCCGGTACATGTTGGGGCTTTGCGCACGATTGGTCACGGCGTGCAGGAACAGGGCACGCGGACAGACGCGCACCGCGAACCCGGCCGCGCGCGCGCGCCACGAAAGGTCGACGTCCTCGCAGTACATGAAAAAGGCATCCTCGAAGCCGCCGCATTCCTCGAAGATCGACCGCGGGATCGCGAGGCATGCCCCGGAGACCCAGGCCGTCTCGAATGTGAACGGGTCATAGACCTTGGGATGCTCGACCGGAAACTGCTGCGCTTCGATGAGCGCGCGCCCGCCATGCGCCGCCATCATCTGGCAGAACGCGGCGATCGCTTCGGGATGAAACGCGCCGTCCGGATTTGCGGCAATGTAAATATCCGCACCTTCGGCGAACGCATGCGCCATTAGCGCATTGTGCCCTTTGCCAAAACCGACGTTGCCTTGCGGCGCCAGCCGGAAGACGGCATCGGAACCAACGGTATGCGCATCAGACGACCGTCCGTTATCGAGAATGAGGACACGCCCGCGCGACTCTAGCCCGGCTTTTTGCAAAGCCCTGTCCGCGCTTCCGACAATGCGCGCAAGTTGATGGGCGGTGTTGTTGTACGTGACGACGCCCACGCAAATCCGGGTCGCAGCATCGATCCGCCGATCGCCGCCAAGCGCCGTATGTTGAAGGCGGTTGCCGAGCGAGGCCGGTGCGCGCGCCAGGGGGCGCGGCTGCCGCGTTCGGGGCGCGATGCCCTGCGGCGCGGACAGGCTGACACTTTTTTCGTCGACAAATCGCGCGAGACCTTCGGAAGCCGCAATGGGCACGATCGTCGATTGATCCTCGAACAATGCCGGATTTCCGACTTTGATCCACTTGAGACCCGCGCGTTCACAGACGTGGAAATAAAGCCGTTCGATGGCATGGGCGAGCGTTCCATCGATTTGCCGTTCTTCGCGCGGAAAATCGGAGAGTTTCAGGTTGAGGTCGGTCAAGGGTTTCAACGCCGCGGTTCGCGCCCAGAACATCGAGCCGGCGGGAAAATCGAGAATTGAGTGGTCGTTCACTTCGAACCCCATGCGCGCGGCAAGCCTGCTGGCATTCTTGAAGTTGCCGCCCCAGTTGATCCACTGCGGGATCAGTTCGAAATGTTGGCCGGCGATGACGCCGATGTCCGGACGACGGGCAAACGCGTCGAAGACGCTCGCGACAATTTCAGGCGACCCGAGAAGATTTTCGTAGATGTGGCCGCGCCAATGGGCGAGCGCGCTGGCGTGATCGGACCACTTGGTATGCAGGTGGAGCACGAACTCGTACTTGGCATGGACATCGTGACAGCCGACCAGTTTGGGCGCGATATCGCGACCGCGGTTTTCGACCACCCGCACCTCGATTGAACCCTTGGGCCAACCGCGGAAGGTTCCAAGGATCGAATCTCTCTTCGCTTCGCTATCGGTGGTGATGAAGACGTCGCATGGAAACGGGATGTTGCCGAGATAACGCCTGACTTCAGGGGCCATGGCGTCGAAAAAGATGTGAACGATGGCAGCGATCTTCGGCGGATTTGCCGGCGCTGCGATTTCGTACCCGAACGGCACCGCGGCACTGAAGTCATCTTTGGCATCGCGCGCGACTTCGATGACGCGGCCGCGGCCGCGCAGCCATGGCGGTGGCGGTGGCGCGTTCGGTTTCTCGAACCGGCGCGCGATGCGCCACATCCGGTAGGTCGGTGTATTTCGAATCAACGGAGAGGCAAGCGTGAGAATGACATCGGCGATTCGCCATTTGACGGCCTTGGGCAACGGAAGACGCCGGTATACTAAACGCGCCACTTGACTGATCGCGCGTTTGACCGCGCGAACGACACGCCGCACGCGATCGGTCACGTCGCGCAACGGCGCGGTAATGCGCCAACTGGTCGACCGATAGAGCGATTTGCTCAGCCGCTCGGCTTTTGCCATCCGCGCCTCGGCACCGCGAACTTGATCGGCCTGGACTTCGATATGCACTTTGAGATCGGTGATTTCGGCGCGTAGCGCTTCGATTTCGGCCACTTGCGTGCCGTGCCGTTCTTCCAAGACGGCCGCGCGTTCCGTTGCCGTCCTCGCTGCCGTGTCTCGCTCGGCGAACTCTTTCTTCAGACGCGCCTGCGCCGCGCCAGCCTGGAAGTCGCCTTTAATCGCCGCCCCCAAGCGGCCGTAAACCTGGCGCACATCGTTGGCGGTTGCGGTCTCGGCGACCGCGGCAAAAAACGCCGACATTTCGGGCGATTGATTCTTGCCATAGGCCAGCACGCCCAGCCCATGACCGTGATGGAACGCGAATGAAGGATAGTACCCGCTTAATTCGGACCACAGCTTCGCGACACCGAATTCGCGTTCGCGCACATTGATGTCGTGGAACAACACGATCGCCCGATCCGACAATTTCGGCTTCCAGGTTTCGAAATCGTGCGCCACGTCGTCGTAATAGTGGCGCCCGTCGATGTGCAGGAGGTCGATGCTGCCGTCTTCGAACTGACCGACCGCCGCATCGAACGTCGATTGCACGAGGCGCGAGAAAGCCGCGTAGTGACTTTCGTTGTGCTGCCAAACGCGCTGAAAGATGTCTTGATCGTAGAAACCTGCGTGTTCGTCGCCTTGCCAGGTGTCGATGGCATAGCATCGCGTGGCAAGGCCGCCGGCTTTCACCGCTTGGCAAAACGCGAAATAGGAGTAGCCGCGATGGGCCCCCAGCTCGACCAACGTGCGCGGTGCGGCCGCGCCGATCAGCCAAAACGCGAACGGTGCATGATCGAGCCATGCGGACTCGCAGACGTAGTGGGGTGTCTGAAACGACGCAGGCGAGAGGTACGGTTGCATAACGGCGGCGGCCGGGGCTCGGTTTCTGGCGGAATGGTCGCGACGGTCCGGGAAACGGCCGCGGAGGCGGCGTAGCATAGCAAATCAGCCGCGAGAATCGAGGGCCACGATACGCCGATAAAGAGCCAAATGCTGGCGACAAATCAGCGAGGTAGCGAACTCCGCCGCCGCTTTTTCGCGTGCCGCCAGACCCCATTTCCGGCATGTCTCGGGCCGCGCCGCGGCGGCCTCCATTGCGGCCGAGAGCGCTTCGGCATCGTCCGGCGGCACCGACAAGCCGGTTTGGCCGTCGACGACGATTTCGCGGTTGCCCGGAACGTCCGTCGCGATCAGCGCCCGCCCGCCCGCCGCCGCTTCGAGCAGCGATTTCGGCAGCCCCTCGCCGCCGAGCGACGGCTGAATGACCGCGAGGCTGCGCGCGATCAATGGCCGTACGTCGGCGACTTGCCCGGTCAGCGTCACACCGTCGGCCGACGACCATCGAGCCAAAGTCGCCGCATCGACAGACGACGGGTTGCCGGGGTCGGGCGCCCCGGCAATCGTGAGGGTCGCGGGCGTGCCGCGCGCCCGGACGCGCCGCAGAGCTTCGACCGCGACATGAATTCCCTTGATGTGCAGCAAGCGCGACAACACCAGAAAGTTGGGCGGTCCGTCGGGAATAGGCGCAACGTCGAAGTCCCGTGGATCGACTCCGGAACCGCGAATGACGTGAATGGTCTCGACGGCAAGGCCGAGTTTCTCGCTTAACACCGCCGCATCGTCTTTGTTTTGCACGACCGTCGCGGCGGCGCTCGCCCATTGCGCGCGCCTCAGGACCAATCCGCAACCCCATCGCACGAGGCGCGACAGCAGCGAAGTATCGACAAAGGCAAAACCGAGCCCGTTGATGGAGTTGACGATCTTGACCGGTAAACCGCCGGCCGCCAGGGACCCAATGATTGCGGGTTTCAAATCGATGTTGTGCAGCAAGTCCGGCCGCAAGACCCGCAACAGCCTGCGTACGCGCAGGATATCGGGCACCACTCGCAATAATGCCGCGAACATTGTCGGCGCGCGGCGCCAGTCGATTTCGACAATTTCGAATTCGTACTGACCGGGGACGAAAGCCGGTCCGGGCCAAGATCCGGCGACAATAACATCGTAACCGGCTTGGACGGCCGCGTCGGCGACCGGCTTCTTGTGCGACAGGAACGACGTCAAGTCGGTCGAGAGGTACAGCAACCTCGGTTTGCCGCGGCGGTTTGGCCCGGCGTCGTCCGTGTCGATGTTGGAAGGCTGCGCTGCCATACGGGTGTCAGTTGTGTCGGGCGGACGGGCGAAAGTCAATTTGCGGATCGAAACGCCAGCATATGCGGCCCGCCTTGCTTAGGTGCGGAGACGCTGATAACAGACTGGACCGCGCCATCGTGGCGCGAGCGTATCGGGCCAAGGACACCATCTCATGAATCGCAATTTGCTGATTGCGGCTGGATTATTCGCGGTGGCTGGACTTGCTTACGTCCTGGTCATCGGCCAAATGCGTCCCGACACCGACCGCGCCGAAACGGAACGAGCCGACGCGACCGAAACCGCTCCTGCCAATGTTGAGGATTCAATGCCATCATCAGATACAGATTGGGCCAGCGAACAGCAGGCATTCCTGACCGAAAACATCAAGAAATCCGGATGGGTGGCGATGGATAACGGCATGCAGTACACCGTACTGAAGGCCGTCGAGGGCGCCGGGGTCAAGCCCGCGCGCGGCAGCAGCGTTACCGTCCATTACGAAGGCCGTTTGACCAACGGCGAAATTTTCGACAGCTCCTACGCGCGCGACGAACCGGCAACGTTTCCGTTGTCCGGCGTCATCAAGGGATGGCAGGAAGGCGTGCCGCTGATGAAAGTCGGCGAAATCTGGGAATTCGCGATCCCGGCCAACCTCGCCTACGGTGAACGCGGCGTCGGCCCGATTCCGGGTGGCTCTACATTGATCTTCAAAATCGAATTGTTGGAAGCACCGACCGCGGCGCAATAATCGCGCGGCGATCTATCCTCAAACAAAAACGGCCGGGTGCGATATCGCACCCGGCCGTTTTTTGTTCGTCACCGCTAACGGTGCGAGATGCTGAAGAAGTCGAAGAACGTCGCCATGATGATTGAGCAGATCACCAGCGTGAGCAACATGACCGGCGTACCCTTGCGGAACCAAAGGCCGGGAGTAATCGCCAGGCTCGGATCGCCGGCGTCCTTCGCCATGCGCTCGGAAATCGTCACGATGAAGACGTTGGCGGTCGAACCCAGGTGAGTTCCGTTCCCGCCCAACCCGACTCCGGCGGCCAGGGCCCACCACAACGGCGACACGTTGATGCCTTGAGTCTCCATACTGAGAATGATGGGGATCATCGCCGCGGTGAACGGAATGTTATCGATCATCGCCGACAGGATGGCCGCAACCCACATCAACAAGATCGTCGCTGTGAGCAGATCTTCTTGAACGAACGGAATGATGAACTGGCCGATGTATTTCAGGAAACCACTGTGTTCGACACCACCGACAAGGACGAACAAGGAGATGAAGAACAGGAGCAAAGACAGTTCGACGTTGGCGAAATGCTCGTCCATGTCGACGTGCTTGCCCAACAGAACGAGCGCCGTCAGCCCAAGCCCCGCGACGAACCACGGCTCCCATTCGAGGGCGTTGTGCAGAATGAACAGCACCACCATGACGCCCAACACGCCGAGGGCAACTTTCCAGGTATAGGGGTCGGCTAGCTTTTCGCGGTCGGCGAAACTGCGCAGTTGCGGCGCCACCGCGAGTTCTTTCCGAAACAGCACTTTCAAAAAGAGCAGGGTTCCGACCCAAGCGCAAAAAACGATCCCGCCCATGCGCTCGAAAAAGGTGTTGAAATCGATCTCGGCCGCCGACCCGATCATCAGGTTCGGCGGATCACCGACCAAGGTCGCGACACCGCCGGTATCGGACAACAAGGCCGCCGCCAACAGATAGGGAATCGCGCTGACCCTGAGCGACTGACAAATCAGGATGATCAGCGGCCCGAAAATCACGACCGTCGTAACGTTATCGAGCAGCAGCGACAGCACGGTTACAGCCGTACCCAGCAACACCATCAGAACGAACAATCGGCCTTTGCTGAGATCGGCCATCTTGTAGGCCAGGGCCTGAAACCCGCCGGTCGGGATCATGATCGCGACGATGGTCATCATCGCACCGAGCAGGAACACAACGTTCCAGTC
>JAGREB010000066.1 GCA_020446775.1 Paracoccaceae bacterium | reverse complement strand
TCATCCAGAAGACGGAAGCCGAGATGCTGCGCACGCCGAACTTCGGCCCCAAGTCCCGCAACGAGATCAAGGAAGTGCTGGCGCAGATGGGTCTGCACCTCGGCATGGAAGTCACCGGTTGGCCGCCGGAGAACATCGAGGAAATGGCCAAGAAGCTCGAAGAGCCGTTCTAAGTTACGCGGATTATTTTCCGCTTGGGCCGTGACGGCCCGACACGCGCGGTACCTGATGCACGACGCATCGCGGCCGCGGTGACCCGCAATCGGTTTCGTGCGCGAAACCAAGGAATGAGAAGGACCTCGTCGTGAGACACGGACTTAAGTTGCGTAAACTCAATCGTACCTCGAGCCACCGCAAAGCGATGCTCGCCAACATGGCGGCTGCGCTGTTCAAGCACGAACAAATCAAGACCACGCTGCCCAAGGCCAAGACCTTGAAGCCCTACGCCGAGCGCCTGATCACCTTGGCGAAACGCGGCACGTTGCACGCCCGCCGTCTTGCGGCTTCGCGCATCGGCGACGAAAAGGTCGTGCAAAAGCTCTTTTCGACCCTGGCCGAGCGCTACAAAGACCGCAACGGCGGTTATACCCGCGTGGTGAAGGCCGGTTTTCGTTACGGTGACGCCGCGCCCATGGCGATGCTGGAACTGGTCGACCGCGATGTCGACGCGAAGGGGCAGGATTCCGGCCCGGTCCAGGAACAGGCTACCGAAGCCGCGGAATAACCGCTCATATCTCTCTGCTTTCCGGCGGGCGGTCCTTTCTTAGGGCCGCCCGCTTTCGTTTATGGAACGCCGATATCGTATCGAACAGCCGGCGCCTAGTTTTCCTGAAGCAGGCGATCGACGATCCCTGAAACCGTTTCGGAAACGTCGTAACCGGTGTGGCGGGCGGCGAATGCGCTTGCCGCTTGGGCAAATTGCGGGTCGTCCCCGATCCTACCGATCTCCGCTGCAATGGCTTGGGGGGCGAGGGGCCCGTCGATCATCTTTCCGGCCCCGAGCGCCTCCACGCGCAATCCCGTGCCGCCTTGCTCGGGGTTTTCGGGTCTGATGGCCAGCGGCACGCCCGCCAGCAAGGCTTGCGATACAAGCCCTATGCCGCCGTGACAGACGGCGACTTTTGCCGCGCGCAACATCTGCGGGACAGCCACGGGCTGGGAAGTGATTTTAAGACTCGGCGCGGCGATCACTGCAACATCGAATTTAGGCTGACCGCGCACGACGGCGAGTGTCGGTTTATTCAGCGCGGCAAGTCCTTTGATCATTGTTTCGAAGGACAAGGCTGCACCGTCTAGGTATGCGAACACGTCGATAGAAGGCGCGGGGGAAAGAGTCGACGAGGATTCCGGACTGCTGAAGACAGGGCCCGCATAATTCACACCATTGCCGCGCGCCGTTACGTGATCCAATTCGCGAAACACGCACAATTCGTCGTGACCCGTGTTGAAAAAGCTGGCGAGGTCTGGCGCGGCGGCGGCGTTGTAAGGCGCGAGCGCCGCGCACACATCGGCGAACACCTGATCTTCGAGATCTTTCGGATGATCCGGTTTCGGTGTTTGCCTGGGCCGGATCGACGGAAGCGGCGACCCCGGCGGCGGCAGTGCGAAGCCGGTACCGACAGTGGCCGCCGCGACGCCAACCGCGCGGGCGCCCAGTAGCGCACCGGGCGCGAAATCTGCAATGACGAGGTCCGCGTGCAAGGAATTTATCAGCCCGCGCCAATGCGCGATCAGCGCGCCGACATTTTCTGCCTGACCGTATCCGGCGCGGACCAATATTTCGGCATAGTTAAAGGCTTGAAGCTTGAGGTTGAGTCCGTGCGTCATCCGTGGGGCCGGAACGACGTCGAACCCTGCCGCGCTCAGGGGCCGCGCGCTGGCGAGGTTGCGCGCCGCCACCGTGACCGCCGCGCCACGTGCGCGCAACGCCTCGGCGATGGGTTTGATGCGCATGACGTGGCCCGCGCCGCCGCCAAGTTCCCAGGCATAAAGGATGCGCCGACTCATTCCGACCGTTCCGTCATCATCCGGCCGCTTCCTCCAAATTTCCGCCCCACGTCATGATTGAAGCCGTGGTGTCCGTGAATCTGACAAAAGATTAACCCTTTGATTTACTTGAAGGAAGGGGCGGGGGTAGGCGATCCCACGCGGGCGTTCTATATCAGTCCGGACAGGCCAAGCGGTTAACTTCACGGGACGATTTTCGACGCCATGATTCGGGTTATCGCCAGAACACTCGCGATCTCAAGCCTACTGCTTGCCGGCGGCCCGGCGTTTGGCGCCGACGTCGTGCCGCAGTCCAATGAACAAGTTCGGCTGACGTTCGCACCGGTGGTCAAGCAAGTGACTCCTGCGGTCGTCAACATCTACACCAAACGCGTCGTCCGGCGGCGTGCGCCGATGTTATTCGACGATCCGTTCTTCCAGCGCTTTTTTGGCGATAATTTCTCGCAGCAATTCGGGCAACCGGCCGAGCGCATCCAAAATTCGCTGGGCTCGGGCGTCGTGGTGCGCGGTTCGGGCGTCGTCATCACCAACAACCATGTCGTCGAAGGTGCCGACCAGATCACGGTGGCGTTGTCCGACCGGCGCGAGTTCGAGGCAAAGCTCGTCGGCACCGACGATCGCACCGATATTGCGGTATTGCAGATCGAAGGCACCGATGAACCTTTGCCGTTTATCGATCTCGCCGATTCCGACGAACTCGCGGTCGGCGATTTGGTTCTGGCGATCGGGAATCCTTTCAACGTCGGCCAAACGGTGACCCTCGGCATCGTATCGGCGGTGGCGCGCGCCAACGTCGGGGTCAGCGACGTCGGGTCCTTCATTCAAACCGATGCCGCCATTAATCCCGGCAATTCGGGCGGCGCGTTGATCGCTTCCGATGGCCGCCTGATCGGCATCAACACCGCGATCTTTTCGCAAAGCGGCGGCAACATCGGCATCGGTTTCGCCATCCCCGCCAATCTGGTCAAAACGGTGATGGCCGGAATTCTGTCCGAGGGCCGCGCGGTGCGGCCGTGGCTTGGCACCACCGGCCAATCGGTCACGGCCGACATTGCCAAGACCCTTGGGCTCGCACGTCCGGCCGGCGTGTTGATTCAGCGCGTCCTGGCGCGCAGTCCCGCCGACAAGGCCGGGCTGGAAGGCGGCGACGTGATCGAAGCCGTCAACGGCAAGGCGGTGAACGACGACGGCGATTTGCGTTTCGCGCTGGCGACGATTCCGGTGGGCAGCACGGCGGAATTCACGATCAATCGTGCCGGGGCGGCCAAGCGCGTGACGGTGGAGATGATTGCGCCACCGGAAGATCCGCCGCGTAATTCCACCACGCTTGGCGGCCGGCAACCGTTCTCGGGGACCGTCGTTGCGAATTTCAACCCTGCGCTCGCCGACGAATACCGCCTCGCCTATGACGGCCCGGCCGTGATCGTGATGCAGGTGGACAATAACAGTATCGCTGCGCGGGTCGGTTTTCGGCCCGGCGATAAGATTCTCGCCGTCAACGACCGAGAAATCGAAACGGTCGATGACCTGAAGGACGCCGTGGCGTCGCCCGCACCGTCATGGACCATCAGTCTCGACCGCGGCGGCCAGGTTCTGCAAACCACCGTCGGCGGATGACGCCGTGAGCGACCTTTTGGCCGGGCTCGAACCGCAGCAGCCGGAACCGGCCGATCCCAATCGCCCGCTTGCCGACCGCCTGCGCCCGAAATCGCTGGCGGACGTTGTCGGCCAGGATCACCTGCTCGGTTCCGATGCGCCGCTGGGGCGTATGCTGAAAGCCAAGCGTCTATCGTCAATGGTGCTGTGGGGGCCGCCCGGCTGCGGCAAAACCACCATCGCGCGACTATTGGCGACCGACAGCAACCTCTTTTTCCAGCCATTGTCGGCGGTTTTCTCGGGCGTGGCCGACCTGCGCAAGGCGTTCGATGCCGCCGGTCAACGCCGCCGCAAGGGGCAGGGCACGTTGTTGTTCGTCGACGAAATCCACCGTTTCAATCGTGCCCAGCAGGATGGATTCTTGCCGGTGGTCGAAGACGGTACCGTCACCCTGGTCGGCGCGACCACCGAAAACCCGTCGTTTGAACTCAACGCCGCGCTGTTGTCGCGCTGTCAGGTGTTCGTCTTGCGCCGGCTTGACGACGCCGCGCTTGAGAGATTGTTGGTCCATGCCGAGGACGAGGTCGGCCGCAAGTTGCCGGTCACGGATGCGGCGCGGTCGGCCTTGCGGGCCATGGCCGACGGCGACGGCCGTCACGTTCTGACCTTGGCCGAGGATCTGTTCGCGCTCACGCCGGCGCCGAAAAAACCGCTCGATGTCGCCGACCTGCCAAGCGTCGTCCAACGCCGCGCGCCGATCTACGACAAGGACCGCGAGGAGCATTACAATCTCATCAGTGCGGTGCATAAATCGTTGCGCGGCTCCGATCCCGATGCGGCGCTGTATTGGGTTTCCCGGATGCTCGATGCCGGAGAAGACCCGAGTTATATCCTGCGCCGATTAACCCGGTTCGCGGTCGAAGACATCGGCATGGCTGACCCTCAGGCCGTTCAAGTGGCGATTTCCAGTTGGGAAACCTACGACCGGCTGGGCTCGCCGGAGGGCGACCTGGCCATCGCCATGCTGGTGATCTATCTCGGCACCGCACCGAAATCCAACGCCACCTACAAAGCCCATGGTGCGGCGATGAAAGCCGCGCGTGAGACCGGATCGCTGATGCCGCCCAAGCATATTCTCAATGCGCCGACCAAGCTGATGAAGGACATCGGTTATGGCGACGGATATCAGTACGATCACAATGCGGCGGATGGATTTTCGGGTCAGAATTATTTCCCTGACGGCATGGCGCGGCGCGCGTTCTACGCACCGCCCGAACGCGGTTTCGAGCGCGAGATCAACAAGCGCCTGGCCTATTGGGCCAAGCTGCGCGGCGAGAAGTCGCCAGAAAGAACCGGTGACGAGCCGTGAACAAAGTTGAGCAAATTACGGTTGATGCCGACGAGGCCGACCAGCGGCTGGACCGTTGGTTCAAGCGCCGCTTTCCCGCGCTGGGGCACGGCAGGCTGGAAAAGTTGCTACGGACCGGTCAGGTGCGGGTCGACGGCGCGCGCGCCAAGGCCAATCAGCACTTAAGCGCGGGGCAGGTGATCCGGGTTCCTCCGCTGCCCATCGCCGCCAAGGGTGATGAACGCAAGCCATCTTCGAAAGCCAAAATCTCCGAGCGCGACGCCGCCTTTATGCGCGATCTCGTGCTGTATAAGGACGATGACCTCATTGCCCTGAACAAACCATCGGGATTGGCGGTGCAGGGCGGCAGTAAGACAACGCGCCATGTCGACGGCATGCTCGACGCATTGCAATTCGACGCCAAGGAACGTCCGCGGCTTGTCCATCGCCTGGACCGGGACACGTCGGGTGTCTTGATCGTGGCGCGCACCGCTCGGGCCGCCGCCCGGCTCGCGCGCCAATTCCAGTCGGGCGAAATCAAGAAGACATACTGGGCACTCGTTCATGGCAAGCCGCAGTATGCGCGCGGCACCATCGACGCGGCTCTGATCAAGGCGGGCGCTCCCGGCCGCGAGAAAATGAAGTGGGACGACAAAGAAGGCCGCGACGCCGTGACCGACTACATTACCGTCGATCATGCCGCCGACCGGGTGTCGTGGCTCGCGCTCATGCCGCGCACCGGAAGGACCCATCAGCTGCGCGCCCACTGCGCACTGATGGACACTCCTATTGTCGGCGATGCCAAGTATGGCGGTGCCAAACGTGAAGAAAGCGGTGAGCTTGCCGGTTCCGGCGATCGCTTATGTTTGCACGCCCGTCGCATCGAAATTCCGCAACCGGGCAAGAAACCACTTGTCATCGAGGCGCCGCCGGCGAGTCACATCAAGGCACTATTTGCGACCCTCGGCTTCAACGAACGCGACGCAATAAATCTATGACCGGCTCCGTCCGCCTCGTGGTGTTCGATCTCGACGGTACGCTGGTCGACAGTTTAGGGCATATCACGCGCGCGGTGGTCGAGACCGCCCGCAAAGTCGGCGTCCCGCCGCCGCCACCCGATCAAATCCCGCGCGTGATCGGCCTGTCGCTCGACAAGGCTCTGCATACCTTGTTCCCCGATGTTCCGGCGGACCTGCTCGCCGATATCGATCGCATTTATCGCGAGACGTTTTACCGCTGGCGTATGACGCCGGGCCAACTCGAACCGTTGTTCGACGGCGTACAGGAAGCCGTTCAATCGTTCATGGACGCTGGGTATGTGTTGGGCATCGCTACCGGAAAGGCGAGGCGCGGAGTCGACGCGTTGTTGGACGGGCACGCTCTGACCGATGCCTTTTCCACTATCCAGACGGCGGATTCGTCGCCCAGCAAACCCAATCCCGACATGCTGCTGCGGGCCATGGCCGATGTTGGGGCGTCCCCCGGCCAAACTGTGATGATTGGCGATACTATTTATGACATCCAAATGGCGCGCGCGGCCCAAACGATCGCCCTTGGAGTCGGTTGGGGAAATCACCCCGCAAATGAACTCCAGGGTGCAGGAGCGCACGCACTCGTTGATCGCATGCCGCAACTGTTGCACGCTGTCGAGCGTCTTCTCGTAAATCTCCCCCACATGGAGGGTCCGGAGCCATGAAAGCCCTGAAGTACGGTGGAATCGCCATCGTTGTCTTGATCGCCGCCGTGTTCATCGCGCTGATGACGGTCGACGTCGGCCAGTACAAAAGCGTGATCGAGGAGCAGGCCAAAGCCGCCACCGGCCGCGAAGTCAAAATCGGCGAAGTAAGCCTCGCGATTTCTCTGGTTCCGGCCATCGTTGTGTCCGATATCGAATTCGCCAACGCGCCATGGGGTAGCCGGCCGCAAATGGCGACCGTCAAACGTGTCGAAGCCAGTGCTCAATTGCTGCCGCTGTTGACCGGAACGGTGGCAATCAGCGGCCTCAAAGTCGTCGATGCCGACGTGATCTTGGAAATCAACAGGGACGGTAAAGCGAATTGGGAATTCGATGTGCCGCCGTCGGAAGGCGAGGGACCGGGTTTGAACGTCGACGGGATCGACATCAGTGGCCTCAAGCTCGCCTATCGCGACGCGGTACAAGGAATGTCGGCGGATGTCGGTCTCGATTCGGGCAAGGTTAAAATCGCCGGCGAACTCGCCAACCTCGAAATCACCGACATCGACCTTGGCAAGACGACGCTCGCATTTAAAGACAAAACGCAGGCGGTCGAAGCTTCGCTTGGGGAGCTTGAACTCGATGCGCGCGGCCCGATTACGGCGCTTGGAATAACCGCGCTCGACGCCGATGACGTCGCGCTGAATTACACACCGGCCGGGGGTGCGCCGATCGTTGCCAAGTTCGCGTCCGCCGAGATTGCAAGCGACGGCGCGGTCAACATCGATGGGGAACTCGACGGGCAAACGGTCAAGGCCAATGGATCTTTGGCGCCGATTGCCGACCTTGTCGCGATGAAAAAGTCGTTCCCGGCAAAATTGTCATTTGCCGCGCTCGGCATGTCGGGCACGACCGATCTCTCCGTCGACGTATCGGGCAAGATTCCCGCTGTCAGCGGAACCATCGATTTGCCCGAGATCGATTTGTCGAAATTCGCATCGCCTGATGCCGCGCCGCCACCGGTCAAAGGCGCGAAAGTGTTTCCGTCCGATCCGCTGCCATGGGACCAACTCGACGCCGCGACCGCCGACGTCGCGCTAACGGTCGGTAAGCTGACGTTGCCCAACGGAATACACCTCGATCAAGTCAAGGTGCCGGTGGTTTTGAAGGGCGGCAATCTGACCGCCAACGGGTTAGCGGCTTCACTCGCTGGCGGCACCGTGACCGCCGACCTGGGCATGAACAAGGCGACGAAAACCGTCAGCTTTAAAGCCGACGCGCGCGGGTTCACGGCGGAAAATCTGACCAAACAGTTCAATGTCACGGACATGATTTCCAACGGCGACGTCGACCTTGCCGTCGACGTGCGCGGATCGGGCGATTCGGTCGCGGCCGTCATGGCAGGGTTGAATGGTTCGGTGCTCGGCGGAATGGGCGAAAGCCGCATCCGCAACGATGCGCTCAATATCATTGGTGCCGACGTGATCATGCAGCTGGTGAGCGCGATCAATCCGTTCGGCAATAAGGACCCCTATACGGTCGCCAAATGCGCCGTGATCAATTTCCAAATTGCGAACGGTGTCGCCAACACGGACAAGGGTATCGCCATCGAAACCGACAAGATGGAAGCGGTCTCGACCGGGAAGATCGACCTTGCCCAGGAAAAGATCGATCTGTCGATCAGGCCGAAAGCGACCACCGGTGTTTCGATCGGTCTCGGCAAGCTGACCCAAGCCGTCAAGCTGTCCGGTCCTTTGTCGTCGCCGGGTGTCGGTGTCGATGCCAAGGGCGCGGTCAAGGCGCTCGGCAGCATTGGCGCGGCGTTTGCCACCGGCGGGGCATCCTTGCTGGCCGAAGG